>NZ_JASDDA010000028.1:0-57843 GCF_030407645.1 Pseudoalteromonas sp. APC 3495
AATAAAACCGTATTAGCCTATATTTTAACTATGCTTATTTAAGAGAAATAATGCTCTAATACGGGAACATGCATATGCCAAACCTCCGTCGTTTTACTATATTTCAACGTTTAGCCATTTTAGTAGGGATTGTAATTTTTGGTTTAATTGTATTGAGTATTTCGAGTTTAAGTAATCAATATAAATCGCTTAAAAATGAGCAATATCTAAAAACTAAAAATGTGGTGGAAACTGCTTATAGCATCATTACACACTACGCAGCGCTTGAACAAAGTCAAACACTCACTCGTGCACAAGCACAATCTCAAGCGATGGCCTCAATACGCTCATTGCGTTACGATGATACTAACTATTTTTGGATCAACAATTATCAGCCAGCCATGGTAATGCACCCAATTAAACCAGCCCTTGAAGGGAAAGATTTAACGAATAATAAAGACCCTGATGGCACCCCTTTGTTTGTTGAAATGGTTGATGTTGTTAAAAAATCCGGCGAAGGCTATGTGCCTTACAAGTGGCCAAAACCCGGCAGCGACAAACCCGTAGATAAAATTGCGTATGTAAAAGGCTTTAATCAATGGCAATGGATCATCGGCTCGGGCGTTTACCTTGATACCATAGACAACACCTTTTCGCAGCAACGTACTATTATCGTTATCAATGTAATGATTATGATCGTCGTTGTCGTACTTTTTAGCTACTTTATTGGTCGCAGTATTTTAACGCCGACTCGTTTAGCAGCAGAAATGATGAAAGATATATCTCAAGGTGAGGGGGATTTAACCCGTACTCTCAACGAAAATGGCAATGATGAAATATCTCAGCTTTCGAGATCATTTAATTTGTTTGTATCCAAAATTAGGGAGTCTTTGGTGCTGGTTGCCAAAAGCGCAAACGATGTAAACGAGCATGCCCATGCTGTAGATGATTCTAGCAAAACCAGCCAGTCGTTTATTGAGCTTCAAAACGACAGTAGCACCCAAGTAGCCGCGGCAATGGAGCAAATGACTCATCAAATTCATGATGTTAGCCGTAATGCCGAAGCTGCTGAGCAAGCCGCAAATGATGCTGCTAGTAATGCATCAACGGGTAAAAATGTAGTGTCGAAAACCATTACCGCCATTGAAACCCTCTCTAGTAATATAGAAACCGTGAGCAAAGTGACCGCCGACCTTGCTCAAGAGAGTAATAATATTGGCTCAGTACTTGATGTTATTAGAAGCATTGCTGAACAAACCAATCTGTTAGCGCTAAACGCAGCTATTGAAGCTGCAAGAGCAGGTGAACATGGAAGAGGCTTTGCCGTTGTAGCCGACGAAGTAAGAACACTTGCCAGCCGGACAGGTAAAAGCACTGATGAGATTCAAGCTATGATCGCTAAGCTGCAAGAAGGGGCTAAAGCTGCAGTTGAAGCGGTAAAATCTAGCCAAGAGATTTCTATTTCTACGGTTGAACAAGCCTCTTCAGCTAATGAATCACTTGATGAAATAGACAGGCTGGTATCGGTGATCACCGATATGAACGGCCAAATTGCTCGCGCCACAGAGCAGCAAACATCAGCCGCAGACGAGGTGAATTTAAGAATTAATGATTTATCACAATCTACAGAGCAATCATTGGGTAACACCAAAGATTTAACTCGCGCTAGCGACAAACTCAAACAAAGCAGTGTTGAGTTATCAAGCGTGGTATCGCGCTTTAAGCTTAGTTAACCTGAACTCCGGATAATAAATATCTTCCACCAATTAAAAAGCCCTGATTTTCAGGGCTTTTTAGGATTATTTATAGAAAATTATAAACAATAGCGGGCAAATAAACTGCTAACTGCCGCTGCAGTTGGTTTACCATGTTGCCAGTCGCCGCCTTCAACGCCACTACCAGCAATATCCATATGTACATAAGGAAGTGGTAAAGTAGATTCATTACCATGCTTATCTAATCCACCTACCACAGCTAAAAATGCCATAGGGAATTGATGGCCGCGCGCTGTGACAGAAGAAGCTGCATTATTACTAGAAAGCACATCGTCAGCTAAAGTGCGTGGTTTTATAAAATCATAATCTTCACGGCGTGAACGCGACACTTCAGCACCGTCAGCCCATAAATCACCACAATCGGCTAGTTGGCGTGAAATATTAGCACTACGCGCGGGCCCATTCTCAACATATGCGCCATAAGGCCCCATCGCGCGCGCAGCGTGCCCTGTCAAGGTTGCCACTGTAAACAACGTTGGATTTATTTCATTTTTAGCTAAATCTTTCATTTCACTAAGTAAATCACCCATCGCTAGACGCCCCTCGGCATCAGTGTTACCAATGCGCACTCGCACACCTTCACGGCTAGTAATAATTTCATCAGGAACAAAACAATCTGAACCAATTGAGTTGCGTACAACCGCTAAAAAGGCAATCACTTTAACCCCTTTAGGCTGATAATTGGCTACTGCTTTCATAAATCCAGCAACCGAGGCCGCACCGCCTTTATCGCGGCTCATGCCCGCCATAAAACCACCGACTTTTAAATCTGCACCGCCCGTGTCATAGACTAAACCTTTACCAACAAACATCAGTGTTCGGGTTACTTCGCCCTCAGGCACGTATTCAAGTTTAACAACGCGTGGATGATGACGCTCTACCGCATACGATGCGCGAGCAACGGTACTTAGCATGGGGTAATGCTTATCAATGGCAGCTAAATCATCAATCACATCAACGCTCACCGCACTGTTTTCAAATAACTCAGTACAATAATCAGCAAAACGAGGGGGGGCCATGCGTTCAGGCTCGGTGCCACATAAATCACGTGCGGCATATTGCCCCGCAGCTAACGCATTGACTGCTTTGATTGTTTGCTCATTGGCATCAATTAAGCCTATTTGAGTAATAGGTTCAATACCTTGACCATGAAACTCACGCGCTTCTAGGGGTTGCCATAATGCTTGGCATGCGCCTAAGTAAGCCACTTCAAGAGCATGTTGATAACGGCTATCCGTATTTAAAGCGGGTAAATAAATAGCAGGGTTAACACTACCTGATGCTTTTGCCTCATTAATGGCTAATTTGGCTGCATCAAAATAACGACGAACGTCGTCATAATCTCTGTTTAAAGGGCCTGTTGGCGCTAACACGACACGTTTACCGGCAATCACTAACAAGGTGACTTGATTGCCTATGCGAGAGTCTACTTGGGCTTGGTCTAAAATTGCATCACGCAGTGGCGTATTTGGTAAATGAGAAAAGTCGTTGCTGATAATAATAAGTGCATCATGCGATGTACAATCTAGGCTTGCACTTACCGGCTTAGCCAGTACTGCTTTTGGATATGCCATAAAAAAGGATCCTGTTAGAAAACGTAGTCCCTATTATTATTTATTTAGCAATTTATAACCAGTGTACTGCGATAACCTGCTTACTTACTGGCAACTTGGAGTTACACGTTTTACACATCTAAAATACTGAGCTGTAAATTATGCTCTGGTTGATTTTTAATACCCACGCCAATTCCTAATAAGCGCACCGGTTGTTGTAATCCACGTTGATAGGCTTTGGCGAGTAACTCTTTAAAAATAGCCGTGTTTAATTGATGCGCAGCTTGATCTGCTGAGGTCACTACAAAATTAGCAAATTTAACTTTAACACTTAATTTATTAATTTTATGTTGTAGTTGCTGTTTATTTAATCGAACCACGAGTTCATCTAACAGTTGCGGTAATTGTTCAAGGCATTCATCTAGGCTGTTTTTGTTGTATTCATAAGTATGTTCCACACTCAATGACTTACGTACCCGCTCGGTGGAAACGCGCCCTATATGCTCACCCATGCACTTTTGATATAACGACACACCAAAATTACCCACATGCTGTTGCATCCAATTAGCCCCTTTTTCGCGCACATCTTGCCCCGTGTATAACCCTTTTAAATTAAGCTTTTCTAGAGTTACTTTACCCACTCCTGGAATTTTACCTAATGGCAATTGGGCTAAAAACGAGTCAACCTGCTCAGGCAATACCACAAATTGCCCATTAGGCTTATTTTCATCACTGGCTATTTTGGCAATAAACTTTATTGGGGCAATACCTGCAGATGCAGTCAGTCCTGTGGTATTAAAAATATCGGTACGAATTTGCTCTGCAATTAACGTTGCACTGCCCTTAAAAGCAGTACTGTGAGTTACATCTAAATATGCTTCATCAAGCGAAAGAGGTTCTACAAGGTCAGTATAGCGGTTAAAAATGGCGCGGATCTGTGTTGATACTTGTTTATAAACAGCCATTCTGCCAGGCACAATAACTAAGTCAGGGCAAAGCTGTTTGGCATGATAGTTAGACATAGCAGAGCGCACCCCATACTCTCTAGCAATATAGTTAGCGGTAGAGAGCACTCCACGGCGACTATTTCCGCCAATTGCCAGCGGTACGCTTGCAAGCTTAGGATTGTCGCGCATTTCTACGGCCGCATAAAAGCAGTCCATATCTATATGAATAAACTTTTTCATCACACAATAACAACTGTTTATTTATACAGCCATTATTGTGGAATCACTTTTAATTAGCAAGCATGTTATTGCTTAAAAAGAGCGTTTACTTTTCTTTGGCTTATTAAAACAATACATCCAAAATAAAATTTCTAAAGAAAAGCCTAATAAAATCAAAACAATTGCCCCAGCCTCATTACCCATAGCGTAACAAGTAAACGACGCTATAAAAACGGTGCATGCCAATAACCAATTAATTATATTCTGCATAGTTATCTCCTTGTGTGTTAATAGTTACTATAGCCATGAATTTAAAGAGGTACAATTTTTACTCAAGGGTTTTTATTTAGCATTGTTGTTTTTTTAAGGTTAAGGTTTGTTCAATCTGAGGCAGTTTACTCGCGGCGCGAGGTTTATAGCCTAATTGTTTAAATAAAAAAGGCGCAAAGCTTCCATGTCTTGCTTACGTCCCTTATTTACATCCATGAGGGCAATACAGAGTAGCTCTACCCCTAGTTATAATTCCCTTGAGCTCATCCGACCATATTGCTAATCTAAATGCTTTAAAACTAAGAGCAATAAATACATGGAAACGTTTAAACAACAACACCCTATTCATACCGATATCACTGTGGCATGGGGCGATATGGATGCCCTACAGCATGTTAATAACTGTGTTTACCTGCGTTATTTTGAAATAGCCAGAATCGATTTTTTAAATAAATTAAATTTATTTGATACCATCAACTCAAAAGCCACGGGGCCTGTGATCAGTGAAAATAATATTCGCTATAAGCGTCCCGTTACCTTTCCCGACACATTGAGCGTAGGTATTACCATTAGTGATATTAAATCTGACCGATTTGTAATGAACTACAGTGTGTTTAGTCATGCGCAAAACGCGATAACAACCACCGGCATGTCAAAAGTGGTGATGTTTGACTTTAAAACAGGCCAAAAAGCCACGATCACTGAGCCATTGTTATCGGCTTTAAAAGCAAACTCTCAAACCGAATAATTAGGATTAGCAATGCAATATAGTCAATTAGGCAGTAGTGGTGTTAGCGTTTCAAGAGTGTGTTTAGGTAGCATGACCTGGGGAGTACAAAACACCCAACATGATGCCGACCAACAGATAGCCTATGCGCTTGAGCAGGGTGTGAACTTTATTGATACAGCAGAAATGTATGCTGTTCCTCCCTCTCCCGATACCTACGGTAAAACAGAAGAAATTATAGGCAATTGGATAGCACGTAATTCACAAAAACGAAAAGACATTGTTATTGCAACTAAAATTGCAGGGAATGGACTTTCTTGGGTACGTGATGGCGGCAATATTACCCGCCAAGCTGTTATTGATGCGGTTGATCATTCTCTAAAACGCCTACAAACCGACTATATTGATTTATACCAGCTACACTGGCCAAATCGCCGTACCCCTCACTTTGCTAGGCAATGGCCTGGTATGCTTAAATTTACCGAGGTAGATGCAAAACAACACACCGCTGATATGCTTGATATTTTAGAGGGGTTAGATGCGTGTGTTAAAGCAGGAAAAATTAAGCATTGTGGGCTTTCTGATGATACGCCTTGGGGAATTAGCCAATTTTTAAATTTATCAAAAGAGCATAACTTGCCAAAAATGGTGTCTATCCAAAACGAGTTTAGCCTAGTACATGCCAAAGATTGGCCTTATTTAATAGAACAATGTGTACATGAAGATATTGCTTATTTACCTTGGTCACCATTGGCCGCAGGGCTATTAACCGGTAAATACCTAAATGGAGCACGCCCTGAAGGCTCCCGCTGGACATTTATGCAGCGTAACGGTATTTTTCGTGATACGCCACAATCACAACAGGCGACCAAAGAGTATGTTGAACTTGCCCATGCACACGCTATCACCCCAGCTCAATTAGCGCTGGCTTGGTGTAATCAAGTCGATGGAGTGACATCATCTATTATTGGTGCCACTACTATGGCGCAATTAAAGGAAGACATTGATGCGTTTGACCTAACACTGAGCGATGACGTGTTATCAGCGATTGATATCATATTCAGAAAAAACCCAATGCCTTACTAATGAAATCAAGCAAAGGGTAAATGTTATTCAATAATGTTGATTCTTTGCTATTCTTTATGTTTATTTTTTAAGCGCTAAGGTATAATTAAATACAGTCATTTAATAAAGAATTATCAGCTTTTTATGGATACAGCTCGTTATTTCTGCCTGCTATTTTTAATATTCTCGAGTAACAGTATTAGCCAATCTAAAAATCAGCTTACTGAAATTTTATGGCTACAAAGCAACACACCACCTTTTCACTTAGACTCAGGGAATACTCAAATGGGCTTGTGTGATAATTTAACTAAGCAACTAATCAGTAGTATAAAGGATGTAAAACATACTCGATTATTTGTTCCACAAAAACGAATTAATAAATATATCAAAGAAGGCAAAAATGTCTGCTTTCCATGCGTAATCCATAAAAAGAGCACCAACGAAGTCTATACATACTCACGTCCTACCTCTATCTACCCTGAGTTTAGTATTATTACAACTAATCAAAAAGCAGAAACACTTACTAAAGCACATGGTAATCCTATAAATTTAATTAGTTTACTTAGCGATGAACGCTTTACCTATGGACAAGCCGCAGCACGACGTTTTTCACCACACATAAATATGATTATTGAAAACTCTTTGAGCCATCATAACGTGTCCTTGAGCTTAAGTAGTGATAATGAGAGTGGCGTTGTGATCGATAGGTTGAGGCATGGCTTTTTAGACTACTCGGTCGATTATCCTTTTATGGCCAGTTACTTTAACCAGCAACAACACCCTATAAAAATCGTTAGTATACCCATAGCTCAAAATACGCGCTCATTAATCAAAGGAGCTGTAGGCTGTGCGACTAATGCGCCTAATGATTTTGCTAATCAGGCAATTAAGAAAATTAATGCGGCATTAGAAAGTACCATACTAGAATCAGCGGCTCATCAACTAAGCCAGCGACACTGGCTAAGTGAACATATCGATAATTTTGATAAACAATATTATCAACACATAATTAACTTTGACTCACAGACCAATGATGCTCCAATAAACACTGCTGACCAGAATAAAGAGCAACGTTGAACTCTCGTCCAGTACTAACCATCCCTACGCCAGCAGGCGTGCCAGTCATAATAATGTCGCCTTCTTCGAGGCTCATAAACTGACTAACCTCAGCCAATATTTGTGCAGGTTGGTGCAACATAAGTTGGCTATCACCATGTTGAACCGGCTTGCCATCAATATGTAATTCAAATATAAACGATGTCATTTCTGGCGTTAACTCAATAAAATCACTAAATAATGCTGAGCCATCGAATGCTTTAGCACGTTCCCACGGCAAGCCCTTTTCTTTTAAACTGCTTTGCAAAGCTCGCTTAGTCAAATCGAGTCCAATCCCTACCCCTGCAAGCTGCTTATTTTTAACCACAAAGCATAATTCAGTTTCATAATGCAACGTATCACCGTTATGGGAAGAGAGTAAGGTATTAGTGATCGCGCTATTAGGCTTATTAAAAATTACCATTTGCTCAGGGTGTTCGTTGTTTAATTCAGCAATATGCGCACTGTAATTGCGCCCCACACAGACTATTTTTGAAGGCTGTATGCTCTGCGAAGCCAGCTTTATTTGATTCATTTTCTCACCTGTTAATTACATAACGCTTTTAATATTTCGGCATACTCTCAAATAATTAACGCAAAAGCGAATGCAGTTTTATTATGTTTTTATGATAACTATTGAGCTGAATATAATCAATCACATAGAATGGAATGAAAGTAAGAAGGGACTAATTTGGCAGGTTTTTGTACCACGCTTTTAAAATAAAAAGCAGGTACTCTCAGTACCTGCTTATTAATAGATTATTGACTACTTACAAGTAACACTACCTTGCTCGGCAGCATTTGCTGTAATAGCCAGCTTAGCAATAGATACATGCCAATCACCTTGCGTGCTTAACTGCCAAGGGGTGAACACTTGTGCTAAATCAACACCTTGCTCTGCAAAACAACTTAAGTTGATGTTTAATGTTTGCCATTGACCTGATTGCTCAAGGTTATCAGTAATATCAAACTTACCCTGACAACTCTCACCACACCCCATACCAACCCATAACGGACTAGCCGCGGCTTTATCTACTTTAATTTGTATTTGCAGCTGACCATTGTTTTCAACGTATGAACGTAAGTCAGATGGAAACGCAGCGGCTAAATTAACGCCAGCCAGTGCTTGGCCATTAAAACGAATAGCGCGTGCATCTTCTTGCACCTCTTTATCAAATGTTTGGATGCTCACCGCACCTAATGACTCGCGACTGCTCGCCACCGTTTTTTGTTGCTCACCACTTTTTAAAACCAGTGACCACGGAGCTTTAATTGCACGCTCAAACAATACTAAATCATCCAGTTTTTCAGCCTGTTGAGTTTGCTCCACCAAGTCATCTTTTAAAACATTACTATCGTTGTAAGTTAAACCAAAACCATAAGGAAGTAATGGGCTGTAAGCTTCGTCGTTACGGTTTTCATTATCAATTGGATTATTAGGCCATGAAAACGATAATTTCCCTTTAAAGTCATGATTAATTGAACCGTCTGCATTTTTAAACAAGACATCGCTAATAGCATCGCCTTCACTACCTGGAAGCCAAATAGCAACGAACGCATCACTGGCGTTAAGCTCAGCATTAACCCACATAGGGCGACCGCTTATAAATAATGAAACAACAGGAATTCCCGCATCTTTAAACTTACGCAGTAGCGCTAAGTCGCTTTTATTACCGCGCTGGTATTCGAGGTTATCAACATCACCATTACCCTCTGCGTATGGTTGCTCACCAAACACCACAATGGCAACATCAGGGCGTGCAGTATATTCCCCTTCAACGCTCAGCGCTGCACTGCCACCAGCTTGCTCTACAGTGTCTTTAATACCTGCATAAATAGAGCTGCCACCAGGGAAATCACTGTTTTTATTACCTGTACCTTGCCACGTAACGCTCCAACCACCCGACTGCATACCTATGTTATCAGCCCCTATGCCTGCGACTAATACGTTGGTTTTAGGTGATAATGGCAGTAACTGCTGCTTATTTTTAAGTAATACTAAAGACTCGCGTACAGCCTGTTTAGCCACTACACGGTGATCGCTACTACCAATAATTTCAGTTTTTCCAGACAGGGGACGCTTCGCAGGGCTTGGTTTATCAAATAACCCTGCACGCATTTTAACGCGTAAAATACGCGTTACTGCATCATTAATTCTACTGAGTGGGATTTCACCGCTATTAGCTTGGTTAACCAAGTTGCTAAATAATGGTTTCCACTCATCCGGTGCCATGTATACGTCTAAGCCCGCATTAGCCGCTTGAGCACAGTTACTATTAGAACAGCCTTTAACCTGCCCGTGGCCATTCCAGTCACCGACAACAAAGCCATCAAAACCCATCTTATCTTTAAGCACATCGGTCAGTAAATATTTACTGCCGTGAATTTTTTCACCATGCCAGCTATTAAACGAGGCCATTACCGTTTGTGCACCTGCACCCAAACCACCAACATAACCTTGAGCATGAAGCGCAAATAATTCTTCTTCAGAGGCGATATTATTACCTTGATCATCGCCATTCACAGTACCGCCATCACCTAAAAAATGCTTAACCGTACTGACTACCCGCGTATCTGATAAAAAGTCTTCATCAACAGCGCCTTGTAAGCCTTTAACAATTGAGGCTGAATATGCTTTTACTATTTCAGGGTCTTCAGAATACCCCTCGTAAGTACGACCCCAACGATCATCTCGCACTACGGCAACCGTAGGTGCAAATACCCAGTCAATACCGGTAACCATAACTTCACGCGCCGTTGCTGCGGCAATTTTTTCAATAAGTTCAGGGTTGTTCGCCGCCCCTAAACCAATATTATGCGGAAATAAAGTCGCACCAATCACATTGTTGTGTCCATGTACCGCATCAGTGCCCCACATTGTAGGAATCGTGCTGCCATCGAGGGAATCATCAATAGACGCTTGATACATCTTTTCAGCTAAATCAACCCAGTCTTCGGGGGTTGCATGTTTATTGTTATTTGGAAACGAGCCACCGCCGTTTAAATAGGAGCCAAAGCCATATTTACGCATATCTTCAACCGTAATATGACGAATTTCAGGTTGGATCATTTGCGCTATTTTTTGCTCTAGTGTCATGGTCTTTAGCATATCTGCGATTTTTTGCTCCATTTGAGCATCGCTTTTAATACCGGTTTCTATTGTTGGCCAAATTTCTTTTTGATTTGTCGCATCGCTAGCACTGTTAGAGGGTTGCGAACAACCGCTGCTGGCTATTGCTGCTAGCATCAGTGCAGTGACTGAAAAAGTTCGTTTAATAATCATAGCATTCACCTAAAACTCAAAGACGAGTTGACGTTGTTTTTTTTGCACCAAACAGCGCGAAGTAAGTAATATATAAATAGCAGCCAATAGGCAGTATAAGCGCTAGTTGCACACCGATATTGTCAGCCAGCATACCTTGTAGTAATGGAATAATAGCTCCACCTACAATCGCTAAGCATAAAATACCCGACCCCTGTGAGGTGTATTTACCCAAGCCTTGAAGCGCTAAACTAAAAATAGTAGGGAACATAATAGAGTTACACAGACCAACCAATAAAATAGCCCACATAGCGAGTGACCCTTGACCTGTCATTGCAATTAACACTAACACACCGGCCAAAATACCATGACAAGCTAACACCTTGGCTGCATTTAATTTTTGCATAATCGCAGCGCCAGCAAATCGCCCTATCATTGCACCTGCAAAATAATAGCTAATATAATGTGCAGCTTGTTGCTCTGGTAAACCTGCAATATGGTCAAGGGTTAAAAAGCCGACTAAAAAGCTACCAATCGCAACTTCAGCACCTACATAAACAAAAATACCAATAGCGCCCAAAATAAGATGGCGATATTTCCAAACACTGCCTAAGTCAACAAACTCAGTGTCACCTTGATTTTCAGCTTCACTATCAATCGCTTTACCGAGTTTAGGTAACTTCAAAAAAGCAAAAATAATAGCCAGTGTTAGTAAACTTGCACTGAGCATTAAGTAAGGGAACTTAACTTCTTCGGCTGTAGCTTGACTAATTTCAGACAAAATCAACCAACTACCAAATAATGGCGCAACCGTTGTTCCTAAAGAGTTAAAAGCTTGGGTCATGGTTAAACGCGAAGACGCTGTTTTTGCAGGCCCTAATACGCTTACATAAGGGTTAGCAGAGACTTGTAAAATAGTGATCCCTGAAGCAAGCACAAATAAAGCAAGTAAAAATAGTTCGTAAACATGTGCCTCTGCAGCGGGGTAAAATAATGCACACCCTATCGAAGCAACAACCAAACCAACAACAATACCAAATTGGTAACCTATTTTACTAACGAGTTTTCCTGCAGGAATTGACATAACAAAGTAGGCACCAAAAAAACAAAATTGTACCAACATTGCTTGGGTGTAATTAAGGGAGAACATTCCCTTTAAATACGGAATTAAAATATCGTTCAGGCAGGTAAGAAAACCCCACATAAAAAACAAGGTCGTAAGCGATGTTAACGCAAAGGTGTGTGTAGACCCTGGTTTTTGGCTGTTTTCTGCTGCCGGTAGTGGCTGTGTGATATGTGCCATAGTATAATCTCTAATTATTTATAATTATCAGATTGTTACCTCTATTTAATTGCGTTTAGTAAAACTTAAAAAGCAGATAATAGTTGCAACACCAAATGTAAGCGCTTACATTTATAGCATACAGAGAAAATTTATCAATTTATTTACAAATAATATTGTAAGCGCTTACATTGCTGTATTATACAATTTCTATTGCTTAGCTAATTACGGTAAAGCGCATTATTATTGCAAGCTTAAGGACGTATCTCATTGTGTTTAAAACAATTTCTTTGCCAGGCACGTCAGCCCTTTTAAAATCGCCGTTTATTTTTGGTGTTGCCACGGCCTCTTTTCAAATAGAGGGAAGCCACAACACGCGCCTACCATGTATTTGGGATACTTTTTGTAGCAAACCAAACACCATTGCAGATAACAGTAACGGCAATCACGCCTGTGAGCATGTAAAATATTGGCAACAAGACGTTCAAATGATTGCCGATTTAGCCGTTGATGCCTATCGACTTTCTATTTCTTGGCCCCGCGTTTTACACCAAGATGGAAGTTTAAACATTCAGGGCATGGCGTTCTATAAGTCATTACTACAAGCTCTTAAAGCACGCAATATTAAAACTTATGTCACTTTATATCACTGGGATTTGCCACAACATTTAGAAGACAACGGTGGTTGGCTAAATCGCGATACCGCGTATCAATTTGCTCATTACGCTCATATAGTAACTCAGCAACTAGAGGGCTTAGTGGATTCTTATGCGACCTTAAACGAACCGTTTTGTAGTGCCTACCTAGGCTATGAAATAGGGGTACATGCACCAGGCATAAAAAGTCAAAAAGCAGGACGCCAAGCGGCACACCACTTATTACTCGCCCATGGACTTGCGATGCAAGTGATACGCAAAAACTGCCCTAAGATAGAGGCCGGTATTGTGCTTAATTTTAGCCCTGCCTATCCATTTACTCCTGACGATGAACGCGCTGCTAAATTAGCTGATGACTATCATAACCAATGGTATATTCAAGCAGTGCTGGAAGGCCGCTACCCTGAAGTGATTAAGGAGCTTGCAAATGATGCAAAACCTGATGTTGCAAATGGCGACATGGCAATTATTAGCCAAAAAATCGATTTTTTAGGGGTTAATTACTATACTCGTATCCATTACAAAAATACGCCAGATCATTGGTTTAGCGAAGCTCCTTTAGAAAATATTGCCACCACTGATATGGGCTGGGAAATATACCCACAGGGATTGTGTGAACTCCTACTTGCATTAAATGATCGTTACACGCTACCCAAAGTATATATAACTGAGAACGGTGCAGCGATGGCCGATGTATTAATAGATGGAAAAGTAGATGACATACATCGTATCAATTACTACCATACACACCTTAATGCCGTTCATAATGCCGTTGAGCAAGGCGTTAATGTGCAAGGCTACTTTGCATGGAGTTTAATGGATAATTTTGAATGGGCCTATGGCTATGAAAAACGCTTTGGGCTAGTCTATGTTGATTACCAAACTCAACAACGCACCTTAAAACAAAGCGCAATTGCGTATCGTGATTTTCTTAAACAGCGCCAAAAATAATAATGAGTGGCTTTTATGCTGAGTAAAAAAGAAAAAATAGCTTATGGCCTAGGTGACACGGCAAGTAATATTATTTTTCAAACCGTAATGCTATTTTTAACCTTTTTTTACACCGACATTTTTGGTATTTCGCCTGCTGTTGTTGGTACCCTTTTTTTAGTCGTCAGAGTCATTGATGCAGTTACAGACCCAATAATGGGCGCCCTGACCGATGCCACTCATACAAAATACGGTAGCTACCGACCGTACCTACTTTGGCTTGCCATCCCCTTTGCTGTTATAAGCGTGATTACCTTTACTACCCCCGCGATGGATGACGGCAACAAAATTATTTACGCGTTCGTTACCTACACCTTGCTAATGTTGGTTTATACCGCAATTAACATTCCTTATTCGGCACTTGGCGGCGTACTCAGTAGCAATCCTAACGAACGGGTTTCTATTCAATCATATCGATTTGTGTTTGGCATGCTGGGGGGGTTATTGGTTACGAGCTGCACTTTACCTTTAGTAAAGTGGTTTGGGGAGGGTAATAACGAGTTGGGCTATCAACTCACCATGCTGGTTATGAGTTGCCTTGGTGTAGTGTTATTTCTAATTTGTTTTCGTTACACCAAAGAGCGGGTGATCAATCCACCACATAAATTATCTTTAAAAACACAACTTCACGTTTTATGGCAAAATCAGCCGTTTAAAATATTGTGTATGGCAGCACTGATATTATTGACCAGTATGGTGCTGCGCACGACATTAGCTATTTACTATGTAAAGTATGTTCTTGGAAAAGAAGATTTAATCACCGAATTTGTGACTTTAGGTATGGTCGGTAATATTATAGGCTGTGCGTGTGCGCAACCTTTAAGTAAACGCTTAGATAAAAAAACGGCTTATATTTATCTGCAATATATTTCTGCCATATTGAGCTGTTTTGCTTTTTTTGTCCCTAATGAGCAAGTTTTACTCGCCTTTTTAATGTATTTTTTATGGTGCTTTTTCACTCAAATGGCGACACCTTTATTGTGGGCAAAAATGGCAGATGCTATTGACTACGGAGTTTGGCAAAATGGTCAACGACTCACAGGTATGGTTTATGCAAGCGTGGTATTTTTTATCAAATTGGGGCTCGCATTAGGCGGCGCTATAGCGGGTTGGTTACTTGCGTATTATCAGTATCAAGCCAATGTAGAATTAAGCGAAGCAACTAAAAGCGGTATTTTAACCTCATTTACACTCTACCCTGCTATTGGCAGTATACTTGTGGCTTTAATAATGACTAAATACAACTTAGATAACAAAACCATAAAAAAAATCACCGCCGATTTAACACAAAAAAGTAATTTGTAACAAGGAATAGTATGGCCACCATTTATGAGGTGTCAAAGCTTGCAGGGGTATCACTTGCCACTGTTTCAAGAGTAATGAACAACAATGCAAACGTAAGTGATGCAACCAGAAAAAAAGTGACTTTAGCGATGGAAGAATTAGGCTACCGCCCAAATTCTATTGCGCAATCACTGGCCTCTAATTGCTCTAATAGTGCTGGCTTATTGGTTTCTGAGTTAAAAGGTCCTTTTTATGGCCCTATGATGAGCGGCATAGAAAACACCCTCAGAAAACAAGGTAAACACGTTATTATTACCGCAGGGCACAGTGACGCAGAGCGAGAACAACAAGGCATAGAGTTTTTAATTAGCCGTAATTGTGATGCACTTATTTTGCATGTTGAAGCGGTTAGCGATGAATATTTAATAAAGCTGAGCAAAGGTAAAACACCATTTGTTTTACTCAATCGCCATATTCCTGAGCTCGCCGATCGCTGTATTATTCTTGATAATATTAAAGGGGGCTATTTAGCGACTAAATACATTCTTGAGTCTGGTCACAAAAACATTGCTTACATTAGCGGTCCTTTATGGAAAAAAGACGCTCAAGAGCGTTTAAACGGACATAAACAAGCACTTGCTGAACATGCCATTGAGTTTGATGAAAACAGTTTGTATGAAGGTGACTTTATAGAGGACAGCGGCTACGAAGGATTTACTGCTCTTTATAAAAAAAATCCCGCCATTACCGCCTTAGTGTGCGCCAATGACGAAATGGCAACGGGTGCAATGGTCAGTGCCAGAGAGCATGGCATTGAACTACCCGCACAACTTTCAATAATAGGCTACGATAACGTGTTCTTTACCCGCCATGTATACCCCCCTTTAAGCACTATTAATTACCCAATAGATGAAATGGGAAAAGTAGCTGCACAGTGGGTACTGAGCCATGTATATCAAAAAAGCGTACAGCCTATTCAAACTTTATTTCAGCCCGAATTAGTCATACGCCAATCAGTCGTTAATATTACCTAGCTAATTATTATATAAATTGGCAAATAGTGGCGTTAAACAAGTTTACTTAATAACGCCAAGTTTATTGGTTTAAGCAAAACTTGCTCTATTTCTAGCTGCCTAATGTGTACGGCATCAGGCTCCATTCCACTAATAATAACTCGTTGAATATCAGGATAGTGTTCTTTAATAAAGCCAGCAAGCTCTAAACCTGAACCATCGGGTAAATGCATATCGAGTAATACTTTGTCGTAATTACTGTTATGCTCAAGCGTCGCCTTACAGTCTTTGACACTTGTTGCTATATCCGTGTCTACATCCAAACTTTCTAATAATAACTGAGTAATTTGTCCAGCATCAGCATCGTCTTCCACTAATAAAAAACGCTTTATATTAGTATTATGTTTTGGCGTTGGCTGTATCGATGAAACACGTTGTGTTTTTTTCCCCAGCACTGACTCTAAGCATTGGTACAGTAAGTTTGAATCCACAGGTTTGGCAATCATATCGTCAAACCCTAGCGCGGTTAGTTCGTTATGAATACCTTTCATGGTGGCCGCGGTTAAAGCAATAATCGCCCCTTTAAATCCTAACTTTCTAAGTTCAATGGCTGCTTCTTTTCCGCCCATCACCGGCATATGAATATCTAAAAATATAATATCGTAAGCGGCGCGCCCCTCTACGAGTTGCTTTTTAACCTTATCAAGCGCTTGTTTGCCATTATCAGCATAATCTACATCTGCACCCGCTGAGCCAATTAAATGGCCAACTAACACGCGTAAATCGCGTAAGTCATCCACCACCAACACTTTGCCACTTACTTCGCATGGCGCTACTTTTTGCTGCATGTTGGGGGTTAAATCAAGTTTTAATAAATTGCGCTCTACCTGTCTGATATCACCAGGGTATAAGGAAATGGTAAACGTTGAGCCCTCACCTACATAAGAATCTAATGAAATAGTACCCTGCATACGACTAAGTAGCTCGGAACAAATAGCTAATCCCAAGCCCGCACCACCTACTGAGCGCGACTCTACATCGGCAATTTGCTCAAAAGGCTTAAAGATGAGTGCTTGTTTTTCTGGAGCAATACCCAAGCCTGAATCTTTAATGCTAAAAAAGAGCATTTCACGTTCAGCCACCGTCTCTGTCCATGCGTTAACGATAATTTCGCCTTGCTCGGTAAATTTTATCGCATTATTTATCAGGTTAATGAGAATTTGTCGTACCCGAGTAGCATCTACACGAATAACTAATGGCAAAGGCTCCAGTGATTCAAATTTTAATGATAAGCCTTTATCAAGGGCTGATACACGCATTAACGTAAACACGTCGGCCATTAGGCTATCAAGATTAACATCCCCCAAGCTTAGCTCAAGCTTATCGACTGCAATTTTAGATAAATCTAAAACATCATTCAGTAAGCTCAATAAGTGTTTGCCATTACGATAAATAACGCCCAACTCATTTTCAGCTTGCTTGCTAAAATCACTGAGCATAAGTAGTTCGGTATAGCCTAAAATAGACGACAAGGGAGTTCGCAGTTCGTGGCTTAAATGCGCTAAAAAGCGGTCTTTTGAACGGTTTTCAGCCTCCGCTTTTAAACGCTCCACCCGCTCATCTTCTACATCGCGGCGCGCTAATGCATAACGAATAGAACGGGCAAACCGGCTACCACTCATTTCACTTTTAACTAAGTAATCAACCGCACCAGCATCAAGCGCAGCCGAATCTAGCGCATCGTTAGATTGCCCCGTTAACATGATAATAGGCCCACAAAAGCCATTCTTAATCGCTTGCTTTAAAACACTTAAGCCATCTGAGGCACCTAAGCGATAGTCAAGCAGGCAAATATCATGCTCATTTTTACTTAGTACATGTATTGCCTGCTCAGGAGAGCTTATCCAGTCTATGTCAAACACATGGGAACTGAGCTGCTCTAAATAGTCACGAGTTAAAATATAATCATCTTCATCGTCTTCAACTAATAGCAGTTTCGTTGCCTTTGCTAACATAGCGTCTCCTGTTTTAATAATATGCTTAATCGTTAAACGTGCTTGGTAGCTCTACAAACTCAACCCAGTATTTACCCAGCGTTTTCATCAACTCAACTAACCCGTCAAACGTAACCGGCTTAGTTATGTAAGACGCAGCGCCTAGGTTATAACCTTTAACCATGTCTTCTTCTTGCTTAGAAGTAGTTAAAATAACCACTGGGATGCCCTTTAGGTTTGGATTTGCCTTAATAGCTTCAAGCGCTTCACGACCATCCATTCTCGGCATGTTTAAATCAAGTAAAATTAAGCCTGGTCTTGGCGAGATGCTTTTATCTACAAACTTGCCTTTGCGCTCTAGGTACTCTAAAAGTTCAACACCGTCTTCAACAAAATGTAATTCATTTAAAACGCGGCTTTCAGCAAGCGCATCTTGGGTTAATAAACGATCATCTTCATCATCGTCTGCCATTAAAATGGTAATGGGTTTTACGTTTGTTAATGGCATATTATGCCTCTCCTTGTAATGTGAATAACTCTGCATCCACAGGTAGTTTAATAATGAAGGTTGCGCCTTCGTTAGGGGTGCTTATTGCTGTAATAGTTCCGCCATGTCGCTCTACAATTCTGCGACACACAGATAATCCAATGCCGGTTCCTTTATATTCTGAACGGCCATGTAAACGCTGAAATGGCACAAATATTTTATCCGCGTACTCATCAGAGAAGCCGATACCATTATCTTTTACGGTAATGACATGCCAACTTACTTTACTATTATGGTCTTCACTAAACTCGCTAATTCGTTCAAAGCTAATATCAATAACAGGGTTTACGTTAGGCGCTCTAAACTTCACTGCATTTGAAATTAAGTTTAAAAACAGCTGATGCATTTGACTCGGATCAGCCTGAATGATTGGCATATCAACCGTTATCACTTGCGCATTAGACTCATTAATGGCTATTTCTAAATCGCTTAAAATATCATTAAGTATGCTATTTAGATTGGTGTCGGTAAAATCTTTACCTCGAGTTGTTACTCGAGAGAACTCTAATAAATCATTAATTAAATTAGACATCCTTTGTGCGGCATTTTTCATGCGAGCAATGTAATCTGCGCCTTTTTCGCCCAACTCGTCTTTAAACATGCTTTCAAGCCGATCACTAAATGCTTGGATTTTTCTTAGCGGCTCTTGCAAGTCATGACTGGCAACAAAAGCAAACTCTTCTAACTCTCGGTTACTGCGACTTAACTCATCAGAATATAACGTAAGTTCTTGGGTACGTTCGGTTACTTTACTCGCTAAGGTTTCGTTTTGCATTTCCAGCTCGGCGCGATACACGGCCGCATTTTTTAAATTCAGCCTCGCCAATAAAAACATACCCAAAATCAATAATGCGCTGGTAACTGCAGTAATACCAAAAGTGATCTTTGCTTCTTTTTTAATTTGCGCTAATTTCGAAAAGTGACTGACTTTAAACAGTAGTTCGCGCTCTTGAATATCATTAACTCGCTCACGAATTTCTCTATATAAGTCGCGTCCTTCATGTGAATTAAGTATTAGTAAGGCGCGCTGCTCTTTATCATGTAATGCTAATTTAACCGTTTTTTTAAGCTCAGCTATTTTAGCTTCAACCAAGAGTAACAGCTGTGCAATACGCTCAGCCTGCCCGTCAATTTCAGAATGTAAGGCGCTCACATGGTTCGTTTGAGACTTTATTTGTGCGATAGCATCGTAGTAAGGCACTAAATAATCATCCGTTTGAGTTAATAAATACCCACGCTGCCCCGACTCAGCTTGCACTACCGAAAGGTGCAATTGCTCTATCGCCGTGCTTAACATATTAGTGTTATCTAAACTTTGCTGAGTACGCGTTAAGCCTTGTATGGTATTAACCGCTAAAAATGCATTACCTACAATAATGCATAGTATTATGGAGATAAATAACGCCCATACTACATTTGCTTTGCCTTGCTGTTTGCGTTTAATCATTTATCGTCCTGGTTTTTATTATTTTGAGTCTGAAATAAGCTGTAAACTGTCACTACATGCTTGGCAATTAACAATTATTTTATCGAGTGCGGCGAGTGCTTTTTCGACGGGCATATCGTTTTCAAGTACTAGCTTGATAAGCTCAGCATTCATTGAAATACGATTTAACGGTGCCCGCGCATCATGTACTAATTCGTTTAAAGACTTTATTTGTTTAGTTAATGCCATACTATCCTCATGTTATTTTATTTATATTCGCCAATGCCACCATATGCGTTAAGGCGGTTATAAAGCGTTTTAGTACTTATACCTAACATTTGTGCAGCCAATGTTTTATTACCTTGTACTTTATCGAGTGTTGCATGAATAAGCTCTTTTTCAACTTCTTCAATGGTTTGTCCTGCAGAAACCTGATTTTCCTGAGCTTGATTATTTACTCGTGAAAAAGGTGACTCTAGGTTATCAGGCAGTGCCACATCGCTTGTTTGTGGATCGCTCATAATAAAAGCGCGATGAATTGCATGACGAAGTTCACGTACATTACCTGGCCAGTCGTACGTTTGCAGCTCTTTAAGTTGCTCGTTAGCCCAAGCAAACGCTGTACCATTTTCATCATTCAACTGCTCTAAAAATGCTTTTGAGAGTAATGGAATATCTTCTTTTCGCTCTCGTAGTGGCGGTATATCAATTGGAAAAACAGCGAGCCTAAAGTAAATATCTTCACGTAAAATATTATTCTGCGCTAAATCGGTAAGGGAGCGATTAGTCGCTGAAATAACACGGCAATTTACTGGTAACTCACGATTACCGCCAACCCGTGTTACTTTTTTAGTTTCAAGTACACGCAGTAAATTAGGCTGCATATCAATCGGCATTTCAGTGACTTCATCAAGAAATAACGTTCCGCCATCGGCTTGTTCAAACACGCCCTCTTTACGGGCAATGGCACCGGTAAATGCGCCTTTTTCGTGACCAAATAATTCACTGCCAATAAGCTCTTTTGAAAGGGCGCCACAGTTGCTAGCAACTAAAGGTCCTTCGCATTGACTGGCATTATGAATAGCTTGCGCTACCACCTCTTTACCTGCTCCGCTTTCACCCATAAGCATAACGTTAGCATTGGTTTTAGCTACGCGCTCTATCATAGTATAGAGCTTTTGCATTGCCTCAGATTCACCAATTAAGGTATCAAAATGATGGGTGATAGCGTTTTTCTTAGCTTTTTTAATAGTTTTTTTAGGACCATTTAAAACCAGTTCTAAATCTTCTCGCTGCAGCGGCTTTAATAAATGCGTTACATTGGGCTCACACATATCGGCTAAAATCCCCTTAACCGATGGGTGCCCTGAAATAAGAGTGACTTTAGGAGATTGACCAATCATTTTTAAATGATCTAATAAATGCAAGCCGCTACCATCGGGTAACATGAAATCCAGTAATACATGATCAAAGGAATTATTCTCAAACCACTGATGCGCTTCTTCTAAACTGGTTGCAGTTTGAATATTATGCCCAAGAAACTCAACAATATGACAAATAACATCACTAAATTCGATGTCGTCATCAACTAAAAGTATATTTAACATGATTAATCCCTATGCTTTTTTATTATTCTACTCACCCCTTTAAACAAATGAAAGGTATTCAGAGCAGGACTAAAACAATGACATTTTATTTTTTAATAGTTCGCCATTATAACTACAGATATATGTATAAACGCTTAAATTAACAATCTTTTCAGTTAATTACTTTTTAACAATGAAGTAATTAATACAACCAACTGATATAATTTACCTTTATTGCTGGAGTCGTTATGCGCCTATTAAAAACCACTATTCACCCCACTATTAATATTACTCATGGTCGTCAGTTTACTCGCCCTACTGCTCGCGCAATTGTATTTAAACAGCAGTACATTTTATTAATGTACACTCAGCGCTATGACGATTTTAGTTTACCCGGTGGTGGCGTAGACTTACACGAAAGCATTGAACAAGGACTTATCAGAGAGCTTAATGAAGAAACTGGCGCGCAAAATATAAAAATCTGCAGTGAGTTTGGCCTCTATGAAGAATATCGTCCTTGGTACAAAGATGACTTTGATATTATTCATATAAAGTCATACTGTTATGTATGCGAAATTAACGAACAACTCGGCCAAGCACAGCTTGAGCACTATGAGCAACAAAATGGTATGCAAGCTAAATGGGTAAATATTTTTGAGGCGATAGCTCACAACGAACGCACATTAGCTAATAGCGATAAACAAGGATTGTCGATTATTCGAGAAACCTTTTTATTAAAAGAAATTGCCAAACAGTTCTTTTAATAAGTTTACATTGCTGCATTTTACGTTCCTACTTGAGGTTCAGCAAGACTTTTTTACTAATATAAAATCGATATAAACCAAATAAGTTACTACTTAAAAATAGGCTTTCCATAATTATTGCCACAGGGGAGCCAGCAAAAATATTATGCGTTATCCAAAAAGAGGTTCCCACCACCATACATAACCTCAAGTGCAAGTCTCTATTTTGAAATGAAGCAATGGTTTGTATTAATGTTGCCACCAGCGCAAAGCCACTAAACCAATCTTGCCATGTTAAATAAACGGCTAAACAACTCACTGCCATAAATCCAAACATGGCCCAAGTATGCTTAAAGTATATACAGTAAAAATAACGTACCGCGGCAATAAGCATTAAGCAGCCAGCACTGTTATAACCCAAAATAAAAAAGTGGACTGAGGTTAATAACACAGAGGTAAATAAACAACATAAGATAATGCGTCGGGACTTAAACTGAAATGAAGCTAAGTCGAGTAAAGTCGCGACGGCAACCAATGATTGGGCAATTAAAAACATAACACTCCAAGGCACTTAAGGCATAAAAATGAGGAGTGTATAGTGCTTTATATAAACAGCACTTAACTTAAGTTAAGTCGCTTACGAATTCGTGATAACGAAATGGCCGAAATACCTATATACATAGCCACTTGGCTTAAACTTAACTGCGCCAACCAATGCGGTTTATGTTTAAGCAAGTAACAGTAGCGCTGCTCGGGGCTGTTGAGTAATAAAAATGCTTCTTTGGCTTCTTTAAATATTAGTTGCTGCGCAATTAGCTTCTGCTTAATGAGTTGGTACTGTGCTTGCTCAAATAGTGTTAGCGGTACTTTAATTACACTTGCCTCATTAATTACTTTTAATTGATAAAAAGCGGGGCTTGAGGTCATCCAATTGGCAAACAGCAATGCAAACTCATTTTTAAAATAAAACTCTTTGCATTTTTGCCCGCCATCAATATCATCATGAATAGCACCTAAAACCCCCTCCACAATTAAATAGCCATAACGCTGTACATCGCCTTGGGGCAATAACACGGTATTGCGCGCGACAAGCTGTTGAGGGTAAATACCTGCCAATTGTGTTTTAAGCGTATTTATAAGCACTTCGTAACTATCGCCAAGCGATAAAAGTGGGTTATCAGACATTAAACTCTACCATTTTCCCATTAAAATATGCGTAATATCCGCAGCTGATACCCCCACCCGAGGCACATACTTTTGGCCACACCATAAAGGCGAAAAATCACTTTGGCCTGCTTTTTCAGCGCATGTTCTTAATGCAGTTATTGCGCTACTAGCGTGAGGAAACGAAGGCACGCCCTCAGACATAGTACCTAACTCGAGCATGACGCGGTTTTGAATCCCCCGCGCAGCCCGACCTGAAAACAAAGTAGTTAGTGCGGTGCTATCTTGAGCCTGCTCTAAAATAGCTTGCTGATGTAAAGCAGATGTTTTTGCCTCTTTACATAATAAATAAGCGCTACCAACTTGAACTCCACTGGCTCCCAGCGCTTTCATATGCTTTACATCATCTGCCGTTGCAATACCTCCTGCAGCAATAATCGGTAATGATAAATACTCAACACAACGCTTAACTAACTGCTCAGTGGTTTGTTGCAAGCTTAAATCCATTGATAAAAAATGCCCTCGATGCCCTCCAGCTTCTAAACCCTGAGCAATAACAGCATCAGCGCCATTTTCACTGAGCCAAATAGCTTCATCTAAAGTGGTCGCCGTTGAAATTACTTTAGTGCCCCAGCTTTTTATTTGCGCCACAATAGCGTGCTTAGGTAAACCAAAATGAAAACTCACAACTGCCGGTTTATAGGGTGCAATAATATCAACAACGGCTTGGTTTATAGGCTGACGGGATGCCCCTGCGGTTAAACTTTGCGGGTCAATTTCATACTCTGCAAAATAAGGGCTCAGCATATTATGCCATTGCTGCTTTTGTTGGCTGGTGTAATCAGTAACCGAGTGACAAAAAAAGTTTAGATTAAATGGTTTATCTGTTTTTTGAGTAAGTAAGTCGAGCTGTTCAACTAACTGTGCTGGCGATAACATAGCACAAGGCAACGACCCTAGCCCGCCAGCTTCACAAACGCTTGCAGCCAATTCAACGTTTTGTACGCCCGCCATAGGCGCTTGAATAAGAGGTAAATCGATATTAAACAATGACTGTATCATCTAACTACTCCCTGTAACTTTTTCAACAACTTGCAGTATTTACAGAACCATAGCAAAAACAACGAACAAACAAAATCTAGATTTTTGTATAAAGTAATATAAAAACCATTATTAACAAAAAGTTATGAATTTTTATAAACTATCGCCCAACTGGCTTTGGTTTTGCACCTACCCTATTACATAATTTGTTAGGAGGTAAAATGAGTAACACAGTAGATACGATCAATCCAGCAACCGAGCAAGTCATCAATAGCTATACGCTGCTTTCTCAAGCTCAAGCAGAACAAGTGATCGAAAAGTCTCATGAAACATACTTAACATGGCGATTAACCTCGTTTACTGAGCGCGCTAAATACTTGAATAAGCTAGCCTCTTTATTTGAAGAGCAAAAAGAAGCGCTTGCTAAACTGATGACCGAAGAAATGGGTAAAGTGTACGAACAAGGCTTTCAAGAAGTGCAGCTTTGTGCTGACATTTGCCGTTATACCGCAGAACATGGCGCCGATATGCTGAGCGACGAAGAACGCGATATGCAAGGCGGTCGTGCAATTATAAGTTATCGCCCTACTGGCGTGTTGCTAGGTATTCAGCCATGGAACTTCCCACTTTATCAAGTTATTAGATACAGTGCCGCAAATATTATGGCGGGTAATACCACGGTATTAAAACACGCGGGCAATGTATTTGGTATGGCTGAAAAAATAGATACCTTATTTAAACAAGCTGGGTTCCCTGAGCATTGCTTTAGTAACTTACTAATTGACGGAAAAACAGCCAGCGCACTTATTTCTCATGAACACATTAGTGGCGTTACCTTCACAGGAAGTGATGGCACAGGTAAAAAAGTAGCTGAGCAAGCCGGTAAGCACGTTAAAAAAACGGTATTGGAGCTTGGCAGTAACGATGCTTATGTTGTACTTGATGATGCCGACCTCGCACTAGCAGTTAAAACCTGTTTGCAGGGCCGCATTATTAACAATGGGCAAACCTGTGTGGCTGCCAAGCGCTTTGTGGTAGTTGACTCATTATACAATGACTTTAAAGAAGCGCTGAGCCAGCAATTTAAAGCAATTAAAATGGGCGACCCTATGGATAAAGATACGGAACTGGGTCCTATGGCACGCGAAGATTTACGCGACAAAATTCATCAGCAAGTGCAAGACTCGGTAAATGCAGGCGCAAAAGTAATTGTAGGCGGCGAAATTCCGCAGCAAACAGGCTATTACTACCCGCCTACAGTACTAGAAAATTTATCACCAGGGATGCCTGCATACGATGACGAATTATTTGGCCCTGTGGCATCTTTGATTAAAGCCAAAGATAATGATGACGCTATGCGTATTGCCAACGACTCCCGTTATGGACTAGGCGGCGGTATCTTTTCAAAAGATGAGAAAAAAGCCATTGAGCTGGCTAAAAAGCATTTTGATACCGGTATGATCAACATAAACGGTTACGGACTGGCACAACCGAACTTACCATTTGGCGGTGTTAAAGACAGTGGCTATGGCAGAGAACATGGCGGCTTTGGTATTCGCGAGTTTGTGAATGTTAAAAGCATCATGATTAATAGCTAATATCAGGTATCTGGTTAATAAAACTAAACACCGCGCTTGTAATAAGCGCGGTGTTTTTTTGTCTGATGAATCTAAAAACCTGAATTGGGCTGTTTTAAAAACTCGCGTTCTTCTTCTGTAGACTCCCGCCCCAGTATTTTATTACGATGCGGGTAACGATTAAATTTATCGATAATCGCTTTATGTTGATACTCAAAGTCTAAGTTATTTTGAATACCTAATCCCTTATATAACTTAACCGCTTCCTTATGAATTAACTTCGATTCGCTGTGCATAAAAGGCATATACAAAAATACTCGCTGCTCATCCGTCAACTTCTTATCAAACCCTTTTGTAATGGCCGATTGTGCTAACGCTAAAGCCATTGAATCACAGGCGAATGATGCTGGCTTGTCACGATAAATATTGCGCGAGAACTGATCAAGCACGATAATTTCAGCTAGGCTGCCTAATGCACTCTCACGCCATTGAAATAACTCACTCGCACTCGCTTGCTGGTGTAATTGGCCAAAACGAGCCTGAATCATCAAATCAAACGCCTCATCTTTTTGCCACCACTGCTTAGGCTCAAGCTCTGTAAACCAAAAGTAGATAATTTTATTAAACATAATGAATCTCTTTGCTAATTAACACTCAACTAAATAGCTCGCTATATAAAATCCCGCAAATTTAAAAGCACGCCCCTAATGTATTAATTTTGCCTTTCGCCTAAAGCCTTTAACCTAATACCTGTACTTCATCTAGCCTTTTTCAAACCTAGGCACTTTACGTTTATCGGCTTTGCTCATAGCAAGCTCTTGTATGTCTTGCTGTTTAAGCTCGCTGGGCTTTGTTTCGAGTGATTGCTGATTAGCATCTTCATAAACAAGTTCGGTAAGCAGAGCAAAGTGATCGGAGCCATATTTAGCAAGACGTTTGATACGCTTTACAGTAAAACCTGTAGAGTGGAATAAGTGATCGAGCGGCCAGCGCATAAAAAAGTAACCAGCATGAAAAGTGTTATAAAAGCCCCGTCCTTTACGTGGGTCTAAAAAGCCACTGATTTGCATAAATAAACGGGTGCTGCGTGACCAAGCTACATCATTTAAATCGCCGGCGACTATCGTCGGGCGGCTTGGATTTTTAAGCGCTTTAGCCACCATTATTAGTTCGCTATCGCGCGGACGCGATGAATCTTCTTCGGTTGGGCTCGGTGGGGCAGGATGAATAAAGTGGCCTTGCATTTTTAGCCCTTGATGATTTTCAAACAAAATATGAATAGAGGGAATATTATCTTCTATGAGTTCACAAATTTGTGCATCGAGTATGTTAAATTTACTAAAGACATGCATGCCGTAGCGGTTATCTTTTGGGCACTGTACTTGATAAGGGTAGTTTTTTTTAAGCACGGACAATTTATCTTGCCACCAACTATCGCTTTCTAAGGTGATAAGTAAATCGGGCTGATATTTATCGACTAAGTTAATTAACTGCTCACTATGTCGATTCGACATCAGTACATTAGCGGATAAAATCCTGATGCTATGATCACTACTTTTTGGCGCTGTTAATACTTCTTTTTTAGCAAACCAAGTGTAGGGATAAATCCACTTAGCTTGAAGCGCACAAATAATTAAAGCAACAGCCGCTATTAATGAGTATGCAATAAAGTCGATTTGCCACATACCTATTAGTGCAACGATAATTACAGCGCTTGCTAGGTAGCACACCTGCAAGCGCACAAAGTCGCAACTACGGACTAAATAGTGCTGACTGTATGACAGGGGTAATAAGGTTATTAATAACAACAAGCCAGTAACTATGACCAATACAGTGAGCATTTATAAATCCTTATATCGCTGTAAAATAGAGAGTATTTCACGAGTGTCGTGCACTAGATGAATAATAGTGCGATCAACTTCTATTCGCACCGTGCCTCGTTCTTGATCTATTACTCTAGCACGCTTATAAATATCACGCTCGAGGATATCGCCTTGATGATAACCGGTGTGCCACCCTGGTGGAGTCCACCCTTGACGAATTAAATGCCTTGCTTGTTTTTTAGAGATTCGTTTTTTGTCATGGTATTGGTTATATTTATGCTTTTTCCAGTGGTGTTTATTAGCATGCTTATTTTCATGTTTATCTTTGTGTGGCACTGCAAATGCGTTTGTTGCCGTTAGCGTAAAAACCATTAATAAAATACTGATTAGTGTTTTCATGGCTGTTATCCAGTGTGATCATAACTGAAGAGTATTAACGGCTAAGCCTGAACATTACATGAAATGAGAAAAATTAACGCTGCTTGTACTGTGTTTTACAATGACTGCGCATAATCGCTGGGTCGCGTAACTTTAGGTGTTTTGTTTTACGCCCAGCATGGCGTTTACGCCATACTTTAAATGAGCCGCTAGATATGTGGTCACGCATAAAATTAACTAATTGAGAGTAATTTAGCCCATACAGATTTTCAATGGCTTCAAATGGCGTTCTGTCTTCCCATGCCATTTCTATAATGCGTGATTGCTGTTCTTGGTTAAACATATTAATTCCAAATTTGGTTAATACGCAAAAGTTAAATTTAGCGATCATCACTTGCTTGTGATGTTAAAAATATAATCTCTTTTCATTTATTAACTTTAATTAAGTGTATGATTAATCTACACACTGAAACCGGAGCTAAAAGGATGTTTACAAAACTACCTAAGTGGGTCGAATATGGTGCGTTTACCCTCGCTTTTATTGCCGGTATGGTAAACGCAGTAGGTTTATTAGGGTTTGAACAGCAAGCAATTTCTCATGTTTCAGGGTCGGTGACTTCATTAGCTATTGAACTTACTACCAACATCAAGGCGGCATTATTTTTAATTGCGATTGTACTGAGTTTTATACTTGGCTCGGCATTAACAGGCTTAATGCTTTCAGGCGGTTCACTTAAGCTAGGCCGCCATTACGATACGCTCTTATTTATTGAGGGTATTTTACTGCTGTTAAGCGCACAGCTACTTCAATATTCTTACCCTTACGCACTTACACTCGCTTCTGCGGCCTGCGGCTTACAAAATGCTTTAGCCACTAACTACAGCGGCGCTGTAGTGCGTACCACTCATTTAACCGGTATATTTACCGACCTAGGGTTAATGTTTGGAAAAGCCCTAAAAGGACAAACATTCGATACTAGAAAGTGCATTGTTTTTGTATTAATTATTGCCGGTTTTTTAACCGGCGGAGTGGTAGGCGTATTGCTATTTAAACATTACTCAGTGCTGACTTTAGTTGTGCCCGGCATTTTTTGTATTGTTTTATCGATTACTTATCGGGTTTATAGGTTGAGTGTGCTTTAACCAATTCACAAAATCCCCTACCCTAAACTTATCAAATTGCCGATGTGCTGGAATTTATGAAATATTACTATTTACCCCCTTTATTGTTATGCAGTCAGTTAAGTTTAATTAATAGTGCGTGTGCTGAAGATACCACGCAATCAATTGAACGTATCACCACCACAGCATCACGTAGTGAAGCGCTTTCCACCCCATTACCTTTGGTGATCAGTGTATTAAGCGAATCACAGCTTGAGCTTATTGCCCCTACCCATGTAGAAGAATCACTGCAACGCGTTGCAGGTGCCAATGTACAACGTGGTAATGGTCAAGAGTATTTACCCGCCCTGCGCTCGCAGGTGCTTTCTGGTACGGGGGCTTGTGGAGGGATTTTAACTGCTGAAGATGGTATTGCACTTCGTGCAGCTGGGTTTTGTAATATTAATGAGCTGTTTGAAGCACATAGTGAGATGGCACAGCGTATTGAAGTATTAAAAGGCCCTGGCTCTGCACTGTATGGCTCAAATGCAGTGCATGGCGTAATTAACGTCATTACACCAGACACGACCCAAGGTGGTGGTTTACTGGGTGTTGATTATGGCTCTTACGGTTATGCTCGCTATAAATTGCGTGCAGGCCATGCTATGGATAATTCAGGGTTCGGTATTAATGCCAGCTTTACCGATGATGGCGGTTACCGAGATGATGAAAGCGTTAAACAACAAAAAATAAATGTGCGACATCGATATGCTAACAACAACTTAAGTTTAATATCGGGGTTGACCTATACCGACTTAGACCAACAAACCGCAGGATATATTAGTGGCTTTCAAAGCTATAAAGATGAAGATATTGCACAGCAAAATTTTGATCCTGACGCCTTTAGAAAAGCCCGATCGCTTAGGGCTTGGAGTAAAGTAAGCTGGCAATTAGGTAAGAACACGCTTGTTGTTACTCCTTATATTCGTGACCAAAGCATGGACTTTTTCAAACACTTTTTACCCGGTACTCCGCTCGAAAAAAACAGTCAAACGGGGTTTGGCCTACAATCGCTTTATCAACATTATGTGAACGACAATACGAACTTAAAGCTTGGCTTTGATGGTGAGTTTACCCAAGCCGATTTTTTACAAACCCAAGATAACCCCACCCAAGGTTCTGCGTTTTTAGTAGCCACAGTGCCGCAAGGTAAACATTACGATTACCAAGTCGATGCCACCTTATATGCTCCATTTGCCGCTATTGATTGGCAACTAAATAATTGGCTTATAACCGCAGGACTGCGTTATGAGCACATGCAATATGACTATCAAAATAATATGCTTGCAGGGCGTACAAAAGAGGATGGCAGCGAATGTGGTTTTGGTGGCTGTCGTTATAGTCGCCCAGAGAGCACTAAAAACAGCTTTAGTAATCTTTCGCCAAAACTCGGGGTGAGCTATCAGCTTAATATTAACAATACACTATACGCTAACTTTTCAAGAGGCTATAGAGCCCCACAAGCAGCTGAGCTTTATCAATTACAACGCGAGCAAAGTACTGCCGACTTAGACACAGAAATAGCTAATAATGCTGAGATGGGTATTAAAGGGGTGTACAACAATACTCGCTATGGCTTATCGATGTATGCGATGAGCAAGCACAATACCATCTACCGCGACAGTGACTTTTTTACTGTTAATGACGGCCAAACTCGGCATCGCGGTATTGAGCTTGAATTAGCGCATAGCTTTAATCAGCACTTATCTGTTAATTTTGCAGGCACCTATGCCAAGCACACGTACTCGAATGAGCAAATTATTGGCAGCATTAATATTAAAGGTAACGATATTGATACCGCACCTCGAAAGGTTGCTAATATCGATTTTAACTGGCAAGCCAACGAGAGTATTAGCCTTGCGCTGCAATGGCACTATGTTAGCCGCTACTTTACCGACCCTGAAAACTTACATGAATATCAAGGGCACGATATTTTAAGCTTGCGCGGACAGTGGCAAATTAGTCCACAGCTATTACTGAGTGCCCGAATTATAAACTTAACTAACACAGCCTACGCTGAGCGCGCCGATTACACCAGCTTTACTGGGGATCGTTACTTCCCAGGTAAACCACGTAATGCCATGTTGTCTGTAAGTTACCAGTGGTAAAACAAAAAATGCGCTATATAAATTATATAGCGCATTCCTTTTATACGTTTATTTCTACTTATCGAACGGCCAGTACAATTAAACCAGGCACCACAAAGAACGATCCTAGTATATAGCCTAATGCTGCTGATTTATTATTTGTACCAATTTCGGCTAGCTTTTCAGCAAGTTTTAGCGGTATTTCACGCAGCACAGGAACGCCGTAAATAAGTGCAACTGCAAATACATTAAACATAACGTGTACCAATGCAATTGTTAGCGCAACCTCAGCCATAGGGCCTGTAATTGATGTGGCCGCTAATAAAGCAGTAATGGTTGTACCAATGTTAGCTCCCAGTGTGAATGGGTAAATTTGACGCGTAGTAAACACACCACTTCCAGCAAGTGGGATCATCAAACTGGTTGTCGTTGATGATGACTGAACCATAATTGTTACTGCCGCACCTGATGTGATACCCGCGATAGGCCCGCGCCCAATGGCTCCATGCAGTATATCTTTTGCAGTGCCAACCAGCGCTTTTTTAAGTAATTTACCTAATGTAGTTACGGCAAATAAAATCAAACAAATACCTGCAATAACCATCGCTGCACCTAGCATTTTTGTATCTAAAAAACTAAATGCATCTTTTATTACGCCCACAGCTGGTTTTACGAGTGGTTTAATAAAGTTGTAGCTCTTTAATGATAAGTCGGCATCACCAATAAATAAGTGCGATAAAGCAGCAGACATTTTTTGCAGCAAACCAAACATTATTTCTAGCGGTAAAAATATAATAACGGCAAATAAATTAAAGAAATCATGAACAGTTGATGCCGCAAATGCACGTTGGAACTCTTCTTTAGAGCGAATATGGCCAATAGACACTAAGGTGTTAGTAATAGTGGTACCAATATTTGCACCCATCACCATTGGAATAGCAATACTTAACGGTAAACCGCCAGCAACTAGCCCCACTATAACTGAGGTAACCGTTGATGATGATTGCACTAAAGCGGTTGCTAAAGCACCTAATAATAATGCGATAAACGGGTTGGTTGCGAATGCAAAAATCTCTTTCGCTCCCTCAGTACCGCCCGACGCTAATTTAAAACCACCACTGACAGTGCCAACGGCTACAAGGACTAAATAAACTAAAAAGGCGATAGCAGCCCAGTTAAGCGTTTTTATTAATAGCGTATTGCGCTTTGATTCACTCATGTTTAAATCTCAGTTTTGTCTTACCGATTATGGCATTTTGATGACGTTTTTGTTTCAGAGCGCATTAGAACACCTAAATATTACAGAAATATTTCAATTCGATTAACGTGCTTTTTTATTCATAACATAAAAAAATAAGGGTGAAAAATTGAGTATAAGGCAAGCCATAACTTTAAAAACAATCAATTAAAATCAAAAAATTAAACTTAGTATTCAATTACATAACAAAGCGCTAAGTGGGATCAATTAAGGACTAAATTTAAAAAGGCCTGAGTAATAGATTAAGTTGGTATTAAAGGGAAGTTTTATAAGCTTTATCTGACTTTACTAGGGGTATTGCCTAGCCTTAAGCTAGGCAAGGTTACTAAAGCAGCAATCTCGAAGATTGAGTAAAAACAAGTTTTATGATTGATACAAATTAGCTTTTTTTATACTAGCAAAATCATTAAAACGCACACCGTGCTGGCGCATCACTTCAAGAATTTTTTTGCTAATCATTTGACGTAAATAAAACGGCTGATTCGGCACAAAATGATGAATAGTATGAGTATGCCCAAAGTTAAAACAAAACAAATTAAACGGCATAAACAAACGGCTAGTAATTACGTGAGTTTGCTCAAGCATATTATTAACACCGCCGTAATAATGCATACTGGAGGTAACAAAATTAAGTGAGCTCGAACGTACAATGTTAGGCACTATCAGCACCACCATTAAAAACTCGAACACATTCATTACATCGAGCAATAATGCCGGTGAGTCAGCCGCAATCGGGGTAAATAAATTAATTAAATGAAACGCTATCACACTGTATAAAATAGCAAAATAAGCAGTAGTAATTGGAAAACCTGCGTTAAACACTTTAAAAAAGCTAAATCCTTTAATTTCTTTACTAAAACGTTTTGCGTTAATTAATAAACCAAGCAATCCATCAACAATCACCAATGCACGTAAAAACGGGTTTTTAATACCATTACCTACCAAACGTTCTTCTAAATCTTGCTCAGTGCCCGACGTTTTGTGGTGATGCAAATGCATCTTGCGACGATACCACGGGCTAATCGTATTAGGGCGCATCAACCACACAGTAAACATCATAAAATTGTGTAAAAAAGGCTGGTTGCTAAAGTACTGCTTATGAATAAGATCGTGCTCAAGCTCGTGCGAAATAGAGGTGGCTATAGCGGCTAATATAATACAAAGCCAAGCAGGGATAATGGCAAAGTAATACAAAGTACCAACCCCAATTAACGCACTTAGCGAGAGCAATAAGATAGCCATTCCCAAGGTGTTTTGATGCATTAACAATGGATGTTTTTGACGAAGCAGCGCTTCTTCCGTCTTAATCGCTTTAACAATGGCTTGAATATTCTGTTTTGCGGTCAATTGAGTCATGATGTTTTATTCGCAACAAGAGGTTGAGGTATATAATATCCGAGTAAAAAACTCAGTACAAAGTAATTTAATACTAATTAATTTACGGGGAAAAAAAGTATAAGATCATAATCAAATTAAATATCTCACTTTCTTAGCACGTGCTATTGGGGCATTTTAAAGCACTTATAAAGCCACATTATACTTTTTAAGAAGCATTTTTTGTTTATCTCCTTTGATAGATAAACGGCCACTGTTCCATATATTTATTAGCGTTTTCCTTCTTTCAGCGGGCATTTTATTTGAAAAAATAGGTATTTCAACCAATTTATTTTCTAAGCCTGGACGCACTATTTTTAATCCATTGTTCCAATCAAATCGATTCAACATGTACTGTAAAACCAGCATATTATCTGCATATAGATCGATTCTGCCCGCTTTAATCATCTGAAAAATCCGTTCTACCACATCGCTAGAGCCCGCGATTACTTCCACTAAATCAGAATTATTTGGATCATCAATATAATTTTGATAATCAACACTTACCGAGCTGTAATCCCACCCAGGCCCTGTTGCAACACGCTTTCCTTGTATAGATTGAATCCCATCATAGCGCCAGGATTCATCCTGCCTAACAACAAAAGCAGTTGGATATGCAAATGTTGCCTCTGTGGCGTACTCGAAACCCACTTCGGTGTCTTGCGAAAATAAATATTCTGGCAACATATCGCAAAGACCATCCGCAACCATATCGAGTCCCCTTGCCAAAGGCACTTCGTAATATTCTAATTGATAGCCTTTTGATGTATATATTTGCTCTAGCATATCAATCACAAAGCCGCGGGCAGGAAAACCCTCTGACGGAAATATGGTCATAGGAGGCCATTGGTCGTAGCAAACTTTTAATGTATTGGCATGACTAAAATTACCTATACCCAATGCTAACAATAAGGATATAAGCAGCACTTGAGAGATCTTTTTTTTACCTTTAAACATTCTATTTTTCAACACGATCACGTCCTTTGTCTTTAGCGCAGTAAAGCTTCAAGTCAGCGACTTTGAATAACTCAATAACTGAGCAGTCTTTTAGCTCGGATGAGGCAACGCCTATGCTTACAGTATAGATTACAGTTTCACCATCAACTTCTAAGGTTGAATCAACCACAGCCTTTCTTATTTTACTAGCGAGTTTGAATGCGTTATCAAGCCCTGTGTTTGGAAGAAATAGTGCAAACTCCTCTCCACCCACTCTACCAATAAGGTCAGACTCTCTTATCATGCTCTGAACTGTGTCGGTAAAATGAATAAGCACCTTATCACCAACAAAATGTCCATACGTATCGTTAATGTTTTTAAAGTAGTCTAAGTCAATTAAAATAAAAGATGCGGGTAATTTCTGTCGCTGAGAAAGTTCTAGCAAATGATTTGCTGTATCAAAAAAGCTCCCCCGATTTAAAGTACCCGTTAGAGAGTCTCTTGTTGCAAGCGTTTTAAGTTTTTCATTTAATACTTGTAGATCTTTTGTACGTTTTGTAACGGCCTCTTCCAGCCAATCTCGTTTAGATTTTTCATCCTCGAGTAATCGCTCCCGATCCCTTTCCATACTAAAGAGCATCGTATTCATATGATCTTGGAGCTGGCTGAGCTCGTTGTTTTCAATATGTGAAAGATTGATCCGTTTACGTGTATTTTTACTTGATTGGACCTCATTAACTTGTTGCATCAATTCTTTTAAAGGCCTGGCTAGGTAACGTTCGAAAGCCCAAATAAATAACCCAAACAAAATTGATAATTTTATCATTGCCGTAATAGCAATTAAGAAAAAACCAAATAAAACACGATCTAAAACCACCTCAGACGATGAATAGAGCACCAAAGTGCCAAGAAAAATCCGTTTACCATTAAGCGTCCAATACAACTCAGATTTAGTTTCAAAAATTGAGAGAGGAAGTGAGGCTTGAGTGTAAGAACGTTTAGAAATCATGCTTTTGCCATGTTTGTCAAAAACATCAACTCCCTCAATAACCGGCATTTTAATAAGCCCATCAACGAGTACACCTAACTGTGTTTGGTCATATTGCCACAAACTCGTCGAAACAGGACCCTGAACAGTTTCTTGCAACTGTTTTAATTCATAGGAGATTGAGTTTTGTGTTTTTAAGTATTCAGTTAAAAACTGCATGCTTGTTATGAGGCAGGTTACAAACAAGTAGATAGAGAAAATAATGCGCATCATTTTTTTAGATAAACTGTTTGGACTACGGTAACTTGCAAACATTAACAATGGCACTTCTTAATAAACTTTATAGTTGAGCTTAGGTTAATTACATTCTTAATGGAAGCAAAGAACAGCATAAGGAATAAGTGTTCTCATTTCTGGCGGCTTTAGGCCACTCAAATTTAAGGCATAAAAAAACCCCAACTAATTTAGTCGGGGCTATAACGTATATAGCTGAATAAATAATTCATCTCTGAAGCTGCATCCATCGTTCATTCATGAACTCACTTCGAGTCACTGCGAAACTACGTTTCGGTTCACTCTCACCCAGCGGCCGGACTTTTACTTATAACAGCGGCACCTCACGTGCCGCTCAAGTTCAGCCACTCAAATTTAAGGCATAAAAAAACCCCTGCTAAATCTAGCAGGGGCTATAAAAAGTGGTACCAGCGGCCGGACTTGAACCGGCACGCCTTGCGGCAGGGGATTTTGAATCCCCCATGTATACCAATTTCATCACGCTGGCATCATTTTTCTTTAACCTTCTAAACACGAGAAGATAAAGAAAAACCACTTAAGAGTGAAAGATTATGTACCCTCTTCCATCTCATTGCTTGGCATTATACAAACAATGAGCAAAGCGGCAAGCGTTTTATGTATTAAGTATGATCAACCGCTTAACATTTAGGCAACCATTAACATTTGAGCCAATACCGAGTTAAGCACGTAGCGTAATAGGTAGTATTTGACGGCTTATTTGCTAAACTATCGCGCACATTAACAGTGAGAGTATATTTATGTTGGCTGAGTTTCCACGGGCAGGGTTTTGGCGCCGTTTTGCGTCATTGGTGTACGATACATTAGCTATTATCGCTTTTGCGATGCTAACGGTGGTACTGTATTTATTTGCTATTCAAGGGCTTATTTCCCTTGATGTTATTGCTCTTAATGGCGCTGAAGATGTCTCAGCACGTATTCAGGACTCACTGTTACTTTCAGGGATTCGCAGCTCACTGTTAGTTCTGGTTGGTTTGGTGTTTTTTGGTTATTTTTGGACTAAAAGCGGGCAAACAATCGGTATGCGTGCGTGGCGATTAAAAGTACAAACCAACCAAGGAAGTTTAATTAGCTGGCCACAAGCCATTATCCGCAGTATCAGCGCATTGCTGGGTTTAGGTAATTTAGTGGTATTAGTGGATTTTAAAAATAAAAAAGCACTACAAGATTACTTATCAAAAACCGAAGTGGTTACGCTCACCAAAGAAGAAAATAAACGCGTTTATCGCGAACTATGATATCAATCCGCAATAATACTTAATTAAGCGAATTGGTATAATCTCAAGTTAAAGCATAAAAAAACGCGGCGCTTTTTACAAAGGCCGCGTTTTTTATTTAAGCTTTAAGTCTAGCTACACCCGCTTATTCATTAAATAAGCTGCAAACCCAGTAAATAAAATGCTCGGTAGAACAGCGCCTATAATTGCAGGAATTTGATACACCATTACCACAGGGCCAAATATCTCGTTGGTTAGGTGAAACACAATACCGGTTACCACCCCCATAATAATTCGTGCCCCCATAGTTACAGTTCGCAGCGGACCAAATATAAACGATAAAGCAACCAACAACATTACGGCAATAGACACGGGCTGCATTAATTTACGCCAGAGCGCTAAATCATAGGTGCTGGTGTCTTGCTCATTTTGTTGTAAATAAGCTAAATATGACCATAGTCCTGAAAACGACAGTGATTCTGGTTTTACCGATACCACGCCTAGCTTTTCGGCGGTAAGCTGCGACGGGTAAAACTCTTCAGAAACTTGTTCAGTGGTAATTAACTCTTCGCTGATCATCACTTTATTTACATCGCGCAATAGCCAACCACTATCTCGCCCTACGGCTTCTTTTGCTTTGGTGATTTGTGTTAGTGATAACGATTTATCAAAATGATACATGTTAACGCCGCGCAGCATGCCATTTTGGTCAACATCTTCAATGTTAATGAAGTTATTACCGTCTTTAGCCCATACTCCTTTTTGCGCATTAAACACATCCCCACCATGAATCGCTTGATTACGCATTTCCTTAGCGTGCAGCTGTGCAGCAGGAGCGCCCCACTCGCCTAAAGCCATTACGCACAATGCCATAAAAATAGCTGTTTTCATTACTGAGCCAATAATTTGTAAACGCGACATCCCCGCCGCTTGCATTACTACCAACTCACTATTTGAGGCAAGCGCTCCTAATCCAGTTAAGCCACCAATAAGTGCAGCCATAGGAAAAAACACCACTAAATCATCTGGAATACTGTAAATAGTGTACAGCATGGCAGTCATTATATCGTAGCTCCCGCGCCCTACAGATTTAAGCTGCTCAATAAACTTTATTAAGGTACTAATACCCACTAGCACCATTAACGCAAACCCTGTGGTTTGCAAAATGCTACGGCCTAAGTACCAATCAAGTGTTTTCATCATAGGTTTTGCTCCCGCTTAGTGACGACAGCTTTAAGCCAAGCACCCAATGGACGACCTCTAATAATTAATAAGCTACCAATAAATAATGCACTTAAATGAATCCACCACAGTCCAATTGATGGCGGAATTTTGCCATCCTCTACTGCAAATTTGGCCGCATTAAGTAAAATAAAATAACCTAAATACAAGCTGATAGCGGGTACCAATTTTGCAAACTTACCTTGGCGAGGGTTTACTACACTCAAAGGCACGGCCAGCAAAGTTAATAACGGAATGGAAAGTGGGATCGCTAGACGCCACTGCCACTGTGCAATTGCTTCGGGAGTATTAATTGAAATAAGTTCACGGGTTGGCACAGCTTCTAATTTACGACGTTGATGCTCTATTTCTTGTTCGCGAATTTGTACGCTGTAACCATCAAACTCAGTTAAGTTAAGCGAAGGCGCTTCGCCATCAGTTTCGTAGCGTTTACCATCAGTAAGTACTAACTGCTGCTCACCACTTTGTGCTTCAATTACAACGCCTTGCTCAGCGTATACTAAACGCGCTAAATCGCCTTTTTCACTATCTGGCAACTGCGCAACAAATACTTTATTAAGTTCTTTGCCGCCATTTTCAATATTATGAATAAATACCACGGCTTTTTCGTTACCGGTTTGTTGAAAACGCCCAGCTCTAAGCGCCGATAATCCAGCATCCGCCTTTGCTTGCTCTTTTAATTGATATTCTTGCTCGCTAGCCCAAGGTGCAACATACAAGGTAAGTACCGCGGCGAGTAACGCTAAGATGACACTAGAAATAAGCGTAATGCGCACCACATACCACTCACTCACGCCACAAGCTTTAAGTACCGTCATTTCACTGTCAGCGTAAATACGGCTATAAGCTAAAATAATTCCTAAAAATAAACTCAGAGGTAAAATTAATGATGCTAACTGTGGCAACTTAAGCGCAATCATTGCGAACACGAGTTTTGCTGGGATGCTCCCCTCTGAGGCATCACCAAGAATAACAACAAACTTTTGCGACAAAAATATGGTCATTAAAGTTAAAAATACGGCGACCTGCGATTTTAAAACCTCAGTGGTCAAATAACGGAAAATTAGCAACATTCGCCCCTGTTAAACATGGAATTTCAATATAATAATAAAAAACGATGAGTGAACTAGTTAATTCACTCATTTTAAATGAGTATTAAGCACATATTATAAGCCATCAATATTAATTATCCTACCTAACATCACGATATAATGTTGCATTAGTTACCCTTAAGCATATAAAGTTCAAATACACAGTAAGAGTCGAGTAAAATCTACTAATATTAGCGCTAGAACTAAAAATTTAGGTAAAAAGACTAGAAAACACATTTTTAGTCCCAATTTAGCTTCTATAGATGACTCAAAATCAGGAGTGACAATGGAATTCAACGTAAAAAGTGGTAGCCCAGAAAAACAACGCAGTGCGTGTATTGTTGTGGGTGTATATGAACCACGCAGGTTATCCCCCATTGGTGAACAACTTGATAAAATTAGCGATGGTTATATCTCTAATTTATTACGCCGTGGCGACTTAGAAGGTAAGCCAGGACAAGTACTACTATTGCATCATGTGCCCAATATTTTAAGCGAACGTATTTTACTTGTTGGCTGCGGTAAAGAACGCGAGCTTGACGATAAACAATATAAGCAAATTATTTCTAAAACTATCAACACGCTAAACGAAACGGGTTCAATGGAGGCCGTGTGCTTTTTAACTGAACAACATGTTAAAGGGCGTGATACCTATTGGAAAGTACGTCAAGCTGTTGAAACAACAAAAGATTGCCTTTACACCTTTAATCAGCTGAAAAGTAAAAAAGTAGACCCTCGCCGCCCACTACGTAAAATGGTGTTTAATGTGCCTACGCGCCGTGAACTTACTATAGGCGAAAGTGCTATTGAGCATGGTTTAGCGATTGCAGCAGGTAGTAAGCTGTGTAAAGACGTTGCTAATATGCCGCCTAATATTTGTAATCCAGCGTACCTTGGCGAGCAAGCCAAAGAACTGGAAGCTAATTTTGATAACATCACTGTTGAGCTAATTGGCGAAGATAAAATGGCCGAACTAGGAATGAACTCATACCTAGCAGTAGGTCGTGGCAGTGATAACGAATCAGTTATGTCGGTAATTAACTACAAAGGCGCAGGCGATGACCAAGCGCCTATCGTTCTCGTTGGTAAAGGCTTAACCTTTGACTCAGGCGGTATTTCATTAAAACCAGGCGAAGGCATGGATGAAATGAAATACGACATGGGGGGCGCAGCTGGTGTTATTGGCGCTATGCGCTCGCTTGCACAAATGCAGCTACCTATAAACGTAATTGGAGTTTTAGCCGGCTGTGAAAACATGCCAAGCTCAAACGCCTATCGCCCAGGAGACATACTAACAACTATGTCTGGGCAAACGGTTGAAGTACTTAACACCGATGCCGAAGGCCGTTTAGTATTATGTGATGCGCTGACCTATGTTGAACGTTTTGAACCAGAAACCGTGATTGATGTTGCAACCTTAACCGGTGCATGTATTGTTGCTTTAGGTGCCCATGCTACGGGTTTATTAGCTAATCATAATCCACTGGCGCATGATTTATTAAAAGCGTCTGAGCAAAGTGGCGATCGTGCATGGCAACTGCCATTATGGGATGATTATCAAGATCAACTTGAAAGCCCGTTTGCCGACTTTACTAATTTAGGTGGGCGCGCAGCAGGTACTATTACCGCGGCCTGTTTCTTATCTAAATTTACTAAAAAGTATAATTGGGCTCATTTAGATATTGCCGGTACTGCATGGCGCAGCGGCGCTAAAAAAGGCGCAACAGGTCGTCCTGTTCCTATGCTGACTCAGTATTTATTAAACCGAGCTGGTATTAGCGAAGCAACTCACGACTAACAAACTAACACAGGGCTTCACAGCTCAATGTAGAGTATAAAATAAGGCGCTTTTAAAGCGCCTTATTTATTGGGTATTAATTGAAGCAAACCCCGTTATATGGCAAAATCCCCTTCTTAATTTGTGTGTATTTAATAACAGCACAATCAATGTCATGGGAAATCCCGATACAATGAACATGAATGCCCAGTTTTTCATTTTAAAGCAACAAGATGAGTCATTAGCTAAAGCCGATGATCACTTTGCTTTAGCAGCTCAAATAGCTGGGCAACAGTATCGGCTTGGTCAACGCGTATTTATTTTTGTAGATAGCGAAGAAACCGCCAACAGCATTGACGAAACTATTTGGACATTTGATGCCGACAGTTTTGTACCTCACAATTTACAAGGCGAAGGCCCAAAAGGCGGCGCACCTGTAGAAATAGGCACAACACCACCCGTTGGTAATCGTAAAGTATTAATTAACTTGGCCAATCACTTACCGGATTTTATTCGTCGGTTTAACCAAGTTTTTGATTTTGTACCCGTAGAGCCCGTAGCCAAACAAGCCGCTCGTGAGCGCTTTAAAAAACTACGCCAACTCGGTGCCAATATCACCACGCAAGATATTAATCGCTAACGCTCACTGCGAACAAAGCTAACTAACTCATTTAAGTACTTATTTAAGGTTCTGTGTAATGGATAAAACCTACAATCCGCAAGATATTGAACAGTCTCTCTATCAAGACTGGGAACAAAAAGGCTATTTTAAGCCATCTGGCCAAGGCACCCCATATTCAATTATGATCCCGCCGCCAAATGTCACGGGTAGCTTACACATGGGCCACGCTTTCCAAGATACTATCATGGATACCTTAACGCGCTTTAAACGTATGCAAGGTAACAATACGTTGTGGCAAGTAGGTACTGACCACGCAGGTATTGCCACACAAATGCTAGTAGAGCGTAAACTTGCGGCAGAAGAAGGTAAAACACGCCACGATTTAGGCCGTGATGCATTCATCGATAAAATTTGGGAATGGAAAAACGAGTCTGGTGGCACGATAACCAAACAATTACGTCGCCTTGGTGCTTCTGTTGATTGGGACCGTGAACGTTTTACTATGGACGATGGCCTATCAGAAGCTGTTAAAGAAGTATTTGTACGCCTTCATAAAGAAAACCTAATTTACCGTGGTAAACGCCTAGTAAACTGGGATCCAAAATTACACACTGCGATTTCTGATCTTGAAGTTGAAAACAAAGACAAACAAGGCCACATGTGGAACCTACGTTACCCACTTGCTGATGGCGTAACTACACAAGACGGTAAAGACTACATTGTTGTTGCAACCACGCGCCCAGAAACCATGTTAGGTGACTCAGGTGTGGCAGTAAACCCCGATGACGAGCGCTATCAAGACCTAATCGGTAAAGAGATTTTACTACCGATTGTTAATCGTCGTATTAAAATTGTTGCCGATGAGCATGCCGATAAAGACAAAGGCACGGGCTGTGTAAAAATCACGCCAGCGCACGACTTTAACGATAACGAAGTAGGTAAACGTCATCAAATGCCGATGATTAATATCTTTGATAAAGACGCGGCTATTTTAACAAAAGGTGAAACATACACCTTTGACGGTAAAGAACTTGAGTTTGATGCACCCATTCCTGAGCGCCTGCATGGCCTTGACCGTTTTGACGCACGAAAAGCTATTGTTACTGAATTTGAAGAGCTAGGCCTACTTGAAAAAATTGAAGACCACGACTTAACCGTTCCTTACGGTGACCGCTCTGGTGTGGTTATTGAACCACTGCTTACTGACCAATGGTATGTGCGTGTTGCACCTCTTGCAGAGCCTGCAAAAGAGGCTGTTAAAAATGGCGACATTCAATTTGTACCTAAGCAATATGAAAACATGTACTTCTCATGGATGAACGACGTACAAGATTGGTGTATTTCACGCCAACTTTGGTGGGGTCACCGTATTCCAGCTTGGTACGATAGCGAAGGTAACGTATACGTTGGCCGTGATGAAGCAGAAGTTCGCCGCGATAACAACATTGCAGATAGCGTAGCACTAAGCCAAGACGAAGACGTTCTTGATACGTGGTTTTCATCTGCACTTTGGACATTCTCAACTCAAGGTTGGCCAGAAAATACTGATGACTTAAAAACCTTTCACCCGTCTGATGTGTTGGTAACCGGTTTTGATATTATTTTCTTCTGGGTTGCGCGTATGATCATGATGACGCTGCACTTTATAAAAGATGAAAATGGTAAATCACAAGTGCCATTCAAAACAGTTTATGTAACTGGTTTAATACGTGACGACAACGGCGATAAAATGTCGAAGTCAAAAGGTAACGTACTTGACCCACTAGACATGATTGACGGCATTGGCCTTGAAGACTTAGTACAAAAACGTACTGGTAACATGATGCAGCCTAAACTTGCCGCTAAAATTGAAAAAGATACCCGCAAAGTATTTGCAAACGGTATTGAAGCACACGGTACCGACGCACTACGCTTTACTTTAGCAGCCATGGCATCAACCGGTCGTGATATCAACTGGGATATGAACCGTCTTGAAGGTTACCGTAACTTCTGTAATAAATTGTGGAACGCAAGCCGTTACGTATTAATGAACACAGAAGAGCAAGACTGTGGCTTTAACGACAGTGAAAAACAGTACTCGTTAGCTGATCGTTGGATTTTAGGCCAATATGAAGCAACGGTTAAAACCTACACCGAACACCTTGATAACTACCGTTTTGATTTAGCGGCGAACACGCTCTATGAATTCACCTGGAACCAGTTCTGTGATTGGTACTTAGAGCTGACTAAGCCGGTATTATTTAAAGGTAATGAAGCACAGCAACGCGGTACACGTCATACCCTTATTACCGTACTTGAAAGCTTACTGCGTTTAATGCACCCAATGATGCCTTACATCACAGAAACGATTTGGCAACGTGTTGCGCCACTTGCAGGCCTTGAAACAGCGGGTACCAGTATTATGGTTCAGGGTTTCCCTGTTTATAACCAAGCCAATGTTGATGCACAAGCAATGGACGATTTAGAGTGGGTTAAGCAATTCATTTTAGCAATTCGTAATATCCGTGGTGAAATGGATATCAGCCCAAGTAAACCACTTAGCGTTTTACTGGCTAACGCATCAAGCGATGATGTGCGCCGTATAAACGAGAATGAATCATTCCTAGCGTCATTAGCTAAGCTTGAAGCTTTTACCCTGCTTGAAAACAAATACGATGCTCCAGCGTGTGCGACCTCTTATGTTGGCAATCTTGAGATTATGATCCCAATGGCGGGCTTAATTGACGTTGAAGCCGAGCTTGCACGAATTAACAAGCAACTTGAAAAAGCAGAAAAAGGGCTAGCCCAAGTGCAAAATAAACTCGCTAACGAAAAGTTTGTTAACAACGCACCTGAAGCCGTACTGGCTAAAGAAAACGCTAAGCTAGCTGAATTTACAGATGCTAAAACTAAGCTACTTGAGCAAAAAACGAAGATTGAAAGCTTATAATTAAACCGTTACGGATGGCTTATGCTATTCGTAAACAGTTAATTTATAAGTATAAAAAAAGCCGCTTACTTCATTTGAAGTAAGCGGCTTTTTTGTGTCTAGGCTCTAGGCTCTAGGCAGCATTAGAACGTGTAGTTATACTGAGCACCAATAAGTACTGCATGACCTTTTGATTCAAAAGACCATTGCTGAGGTAGCGTTTCGCTTTCTACTTTTTCAGTGAACTTTTGCGTTTTACCACGTAATACACTCACACCTAAATCAACATTTGAGTTTTGATCAATCGCGTAGTTACCACCGAACGAGAACCAGAAACGGTCTGTATCAGGGATAGAAATTGATAAATGCTGTTGTGACACTGGCGACTCATCAAACGCAAAACCAGCGCGAAGCATTAAGTTTTCGCTGTACTGGTAATCAGTACCAATTGAGTAGCGCATTGCATCAGAGAAATCTTCTGTTTTTTCGAAGGCACTGAACTTATCGCCTGTAGGCGCAGTAACTTGTGCTTCTAATGAATCAAAGCTGCTCCAACCTGTCCATAATACGCTGTAGTGAACGCCTAGCTTTTCATCTAACTGGTGAGAACCAGAGAACTCAGCAATTGCTGGCAATGTGATTTCAACAGAGCCTGGTAAAACTTGATTTTGAAGTGGTGATACTGGAAGCTGTGTAAAGTACTCGCCTTCAAAAGTGATGTCTGTTTCTGTGCGGTAATTAAAACCAAAGCGGCTATTTTCATCTAGCTGATACATTAAGCCAACGTTTAAGCCGTAACCCATATCATCACCTTCAAGGTTAACCGCATCAGCACTTGCAGGAATAGATGCAATAACAGGGTTTACAGGAGGTACGAAACCAAACTTACGGATAATCTTCGCTTCTGCATAAATTGCATTCAAACCAATACCAAAGCTAAACTGCTCTGATACTTTATAAGCAACACTTGCGTTCATGTTTACAGTAACAATTTCAGTTTCACCGGCAATTTGGCCAGCTGCGTAATCATCGTTAAATTCAGTCGCTAGGCCAAAGTTAGAAAAAGCACCAAAACCAACCGATACCTTATCGTTTACTGGCATAGTGAAATAACCCGCTGGAATAATCGCACTTGGTGCAATGCTGTCATCATCTAGTGCGCTGTTATCTAAACCGTAGGCATTACCTGTGCCTTTAAGGCTAACATCAGGAATGACAGCCATAGCTGCAACACTAAGTTGCTTCTCTTTAAACAACGTCATTAATGCTGGGTTACGTGAAACCACAGACGCATCGTCTGCTACAGACGCTTCACCTGCGTATGCACGACCTAAACCAGATACGTTTTGCTCAGCAAGCTGAAAAGCCGCTGCAAAAGTATCAGCTGAAACAAATGCCAGCGATGCCGCAATAAGAGTTTTAGTAAATTTCATTGTTGTGTCCTTAGCCAAACTTACTGTTTGGATAGCTATGTGTGTTGTTATTAGAGTTTCAAACCTGCGTACCCTACCTTAATTTTTTATAAAAAACCTTACTAAAACGTTAAAAAAGGCCAAAAAACACGTTTTTTAACGACAATTTAACAACTATTTAAAACTCATCGGACAAGAAGTGTGGTATTAGAGTATATACTCTAATGATATTAATTCTTATTTGCATTGACTTGAAATAGTTTGCAATTTACACTGCAAATAAAATCACAAAGGGAGAAAACTGTGATCATTTTACTTATTCTTGCTGGACTTATTTTTTGCGGCATTAGTGTTTATTTCTTTTATAAGGCAAATTATTGCGCGTGTACGCGTGCTGGGAAATGTGACAATCCTGTCAATCAATATTGGCTCGCAGCCATTGCCATGGCGATTATTTCTTTGGTTTTTTGTTGCTTAGCGCTGCATGTAGAATTAGGCACATTACTGTGGTTAACGCTGATGGGAAGTTGTTTTTTGGGTGGCTATATTTCTGTTAAAACAAACGAAAAAAGAAGATGTAACGCTAAAGCAGTAAATGCTCTTTTAAAAGCCGAGGCAAATTAATCTTATAATCAGCAGGTTTAACACTTGCCTGTATTTTTATCTCGTTATTATTTAAGCTTAAATCTATATCTTTTGCGGTAACATGATGGTTATGTTTAGCGTTGTAAAAAAGCTTCACTTTAGGTTTGATAGGGTTTGAATGATTGCCCTCTAGCACCAACGCTAATCGCTCATTGGTTAACTTAACAATAGTCCCTACTGGGTGTACACCTAAACACTTAATAAATAACTGTACTAACTCTGCATCAAACAGCTGTTTGTTAGCTAACAAATAGCGAAGCGCATTAATTGGCTCATCACCCTCTTGATGCGGTCTATCTGCTGTCAATGCATCGTATACGTCTACAATAGCAATGATCCGAGCTGGGCGGCTTAATTTGCTTCCATCTACACCTCTTGGATAGCCTGAACCATCAAGACGCTCATGATGATTTACAATCATATCAAGCATTAAAGGCGTAATACCTTTTCCGCCTTTTAACAATCCTAAGCTTTGTGCGACATGCTTTTTTATTGCCGTCATTTCGTTACCTGTGACTTTTCCTGGTTTGGAAAATATCCCTTGCGGTAACTTAGCCTGACCTAAGTCATGCATTAAAGCCCCCATTGCAAGCTCTTGCACAACAGCGCGTTTATAACCTAAGTATTTAGCAAACACCGCTGTAAAAATGGTGCAGTTGATCATATGACGCCAGTTGTAACTGTGCTTATCTTTGATCCGAGTTAAAATAGTCATAGCGTGTTCATTACGAAATACAGAGCTCACTATTTCATTACTTATTTCATTGAGCGCTTCAATATTAAGTGACAAACCTGATGTTAAATCACCAAAAATACTTTGTAGTTTTCTGTTGTGCGCATCATAACTCACACTGGCTTTTGCAAACTCTTGCTCTAAGCTTATAGCAACCTTTGCCTTAACTGGCTTATCTTGCTTAGCTACAGGAGCTTGTGGTTTTTGTTTTTCTTTGTATTTAGCTGGTACGGCGACATCACTTTTTGTAAAGTCAATGAGAAGCTCAAGCACCCCTTCGGTAATTAAACGCTGAATGATTGATTTATCACGAACCAAACCACTGGTTTTAATTTTTATGCCATCCACACTCTCCTGCTGCTTAGTAACGCTATTTACGTACATGCCTGGAACGAGTTCTGATATAGGTAAGGTGATTAGCATAAAAATGAGGGTTTCTATAATTAATGAATATATACTTTAAATAGCATTATTTAGCTATAAAAGTCTAGCTTTTGAGTTCAGGGTAATAATAAATGATTAACATCAATAATTATACGCACCACCAAGAATAAATCATAAGCTCAGCAATGAATATACGCCTAAAGGTATAAAATAGATTGCTACATATTTTATTATCGAAAATTAAATAATGTAAGGCAGCGGACTAATTTAAATAATTGTAGGTATTTTGAGAAAGAAACAGGAAATGATACTTTAAACGCAAATGGCGCTCTCGGTAGGGATCGAACCTACAACTTAGCCTCCGGAGGGCCACGTGATATCCATTTCACCACGAGAGCACATTTGTTGCCGCCACATCAACTCGCGATATCAATGCTTTAGCATGCGCAATAATAAAGGCATCTTTGTATAAATGCCAGCATGATTCGTTTACATGTCTATAATTTAAACTAATCACTTCACAAAAGGTAAAAAAAGCGCTATTTGTTTATATTCTATAAAAAAACAGTAACGCTTTAGATACATATTATCTATTATTGTCACTGAACGGAAAGATTAAACACGAGGAAGTAATTATGAAGTTAATGTCAACAGAGCAAGTTGCTGAATTTTTAGGTGTAAAAGCAGAGCGCGTTAAACGCCTTGCTCGAGAAAGCCTATTAATCGCTAAATCAGAAGATGATAACGGCGAAATGCAATTTGACGCTGATGAAGTAGCAAAATACAAAGAGCTTGCGGAACGCTTTGGCGGACTTTAACCCTCCATTAAAGCAATAAGCTCGTCCAGTTGCGCGCGCAATACAACAACCTGATTGTTTATAGCGCGTTGCTCATACCAACCTATACATAACAGTAAGTAAACTAACTGATAGCAATTGAGTTTATGCATAGATAAATAAAATTGTTCTGATAGGGTGTGCGTTTTGTAATTGTTAAGCAGAGCCTGCTTGCCTGAAGCATCTAATTTAAAACTAACCGCTAACGCAGCAAGATCAAAATACACATCATTTGTTTGAGCATACTCAAAATCGATTAAATAAACGCCTTGCGGGTTTACCACGATATTTTCTTTGACTAAGTCGTTATGGCAAAAGCCGCTATCTACGGGCATGTTGGCTATGCTTTTTAATGTCTTGTCTATGAGCTTTTCATACTGTTTAAACACTAATAAATGCTGATAGGCTTGCAATTCCAAAGCTATATTCATTGCCTCATTATTAGTTGTATACGCATGAAGCTTAACAAGTTTAGTCAGTAGCGGCATCGCCAAATAAGACTGCGCGACGTCGCCATCAATATAGTTAAAAGCTGCGCGCTTATTTTGCTTATCAAGCCAGATGGGAGCAGAGCAAACTTGTTGTTTACTGAGCTCATACTGGGCATGTAACCCTACTTGTGGCCAATACGATTTATAACACTTTAATAAATAAGCTTGGCTGTCAGTACGGATCAAAAAGTTATCGTTGCTTAAACCGTTAACCAAATACTCTGTTGAGGTTATTGTGCTCGGTACTAAAAACGCGCTACAAATATTAACTAACTGAGAATGCTGATTCATAGATTAAAGTTGCGCCATGTGCTTGGCTTGGCTTTGCTCGTATTCTTCGTACCACGTTTTAAATCCCCATGCTGCCATAACGGTATAAAATACAAATAAAACAAGGGTTGGGTAATAGCCTTTTTCATAGTACAAATACATAGAGGCCGCATCAATGACTATCCAATAGAGCCAATTTTCTAGTACTTTTTTAGCTACCAGATACGTAGTAACCACAGCAAAGCAAGTTGTGAAACTATCAAGATACGCAAAATCTGCATGCGTATAGTTTTGCATTACATAGCCAATTGCTAATGACACTAATGCAGTCAGTACAATTAAAATAATATGTCGGTTTACCGGCCAGGATGTAATTAGTCGCTGCGCTTGATTAGCCTTGCCTTTGCGCCACACGACCCAACCAAACACCGCCATATACATATAATAAAAGTTTAGTAACGACTCCATTAGCAGCGCGCCATTCCAATACATAATGGTATAAATAAGCGTACTAAAAAAAGCCGCAGGCCAGCACCATAAGTTCTCTTTAATGGCCAGTAATAAATACGCCATCGACAAAGCAACCGCAATATATTCCCAATGCGACATAGCAGTAAAACCACTGAGTATTTGCGTTACAAAATCCATCATTATAAAACGACCGTGTTTGTTAAGAGGTTATTCGGGAGATAAATCGCCCGAAATAAATTTACACACAAATATAGCTTTACCAAATTGCTCATATGAATGTTTAATTTCTGTGCTGATCACTTGCATAACTAGATCATAATCACCAAATATTTGGGTCGACATCGTATTAGTGATCACTTTGAGTTCTTCGTAGGCATTAACTCTGTCGATAAAGCCTTTAATAAAAGGAATGTAATCTTGGTGGAGCGGGTATTTACTGATCTCTACTGATAACTTCATTTCAAACTCACCTTTTTAATTATTTGATTTCAACTAATCATTCAACGCAACTTAAATACAGTGTAAAATTACACTAACACTCAACTTAAATGAGCTCATTATGGCACGCAGAATTACCTACACTTTTAAAAATCAACCGCGCGAAATTAACTTCGCCAAAGATAAATACCACGATATGTATCAGGCTATTGCGGCTGCCGAAGGTATCGATTTAACTAACTACTTAAGCATGGTACGCCAAATTGAAATGACCTCTAAAGGGTCATCGGCTGTGCGTAACTTTCGTGATCAAGAATTTGCTCGCATGGGCTTTAGCGATATTTACTTTATAAAAGAGTAACGATACCGATTAAGTGAGCATCACGATCATTCTAGCAATGTAAACTTAATGGGTATTTTTAAAATAAATATTAGCGCTGGTACTCATAACTTACGCGCGGTGTAATATTACACAATAACTCGTAAGATATAGTATCAGCACATTGTGCAATTTCTTCTACCGGCAACTCAGGGCCCCACATTACTACCTCATCGCCGACTTTGATGCCATCAGCATTTTCACCAATATCAACACTGATCATATCCATAGAGATGTTGCCAGCAATACCATAACGTTTGCCAGCAATCACTACTGGGGTACCATGTTTAGCATGACGCGGATAACCATCACCATAGCCCATAGCAACCACTGCAAGCTTAGTTGGCTGAGCACTTTGCCAACTACCACCATAACCAACACCTTGCGCAGCATCAACATCGCGAATTGCAATAACCTTAGTGGTTAAGCGCATCACCGGCTTAAGCTGATGATCTTTGCCTGAAGTGTTAAGCATTGGTGATACACCATACATCATCAAGCCTGGACGCACCCACTCGCCATGACCGGCAGGCCAAGCAATAATACCGGCCGAATTTGCTAAACAATGTGCTTGTTGTTTGCCTTGCACTAATGAATCAAACAAAGCAATTTGCTCAGCTGTTTTGGAATCATTAACATCATCGGCACTGGAAAAGTGCGTCATTAAATTGATTGTATCTTTAGCGTTATTAGTCGCTTGCAAGCGCTGATAAAAATCATTCAATTGCGTTGGTGCAACCCCTAAACGATGCATACCCGTATTGATTTTTAACCAGCAACTGATTGGTGCATCGAGCTTTGCATTTTCAAGTGCTCTGAGCTGGTTTTCATCATGGATTATGGTTTGAAAGTTATTGGCTAATAAAATCGGCAAGTCATCTTGATGGAAAAAACCTTCCAACAACACAATAGGCTTGGTCAGCCCGCCTGCTCGAAGTGCGAGCGCTTCATCTATTCGTGCCACTGCAAATGCATCGGCATCATTAAGGTGCTGCGCTATTTTAACTAAACCATGGCCATAAGCATTGGCTTTTAATACCGCCATAACTTTACTGTTAGGCGCAAACTGTCGCACTTGCGCTAAATTATGAGCAAGTGCTTGTAAGTTAATTTCGGCAATAGCTAAGCGCATTAGTAATCATCATCTACAGCAGGCCCCGCGTAATTATCAAAACGAGAGAATTGACCTTGGAAGGTTAGGCGCACTTTACCAATCGGACCGTTACGCTGTTTACCGATGATAATTTCTGCAACACCTTTATCAGTACTGTCTTCGTTGTATACTTCGTCACGATAAATAAACATGATTAAATCGGCATCTTGCTCAATAGAGCCCGACTCACGCAAATCTGAGTTAATTGGGCGTTTATCAGCACGTTGCTCTAGGGTACGGTTAAGCTGCGATAGTGCAACAACCGGACACTGTAATTCTTTTGCTAATGCTTTAAGTGAACGTGAAATTTCGGCAATTTCTAAGGTACGATTATCTGACAAGCTAGGTACGCGCATTAATTGTAGGTAATCGACCATGATCATACTAATACCACCATGATCGCGGGCAATACGACGTGCACGTGAACGTACATCAGTGGGTGTTAAGCCTGAGGCGTCATCAACATACATTTTGCCTTTTTCCATGAGTAACCCCATGGTTGATGAAAGGCGCGCCCAGTCATCGTCATCTAGCTGACCAGTACGTACTTTGGTTTGGTTAATTCGGCCAAGGGACGCCAGCATCCTCATCATAATTTGTTCAGAGGGCATCTCTAGTGAGTAGATAAGTACAGGCTTGTCTTGGGTCATTGCTGCATGCTCAGCAAGGTTCATCGCAAAGGTAGTTTTACCCATCGATGGACGTGCTGCTACAATAATTAAATCTGAGGGCTGCAGACCAGTCGTCATTTTATCTAAATCAGCGTAACCTGTGCTTACACCGGTAACACCATCTTGTGGTGACTGATAAAGCTCTTCTATTTTATCAACGGTTTTTTCAAGTATATTGTGAATGCTTTGCGGGCCATCACTACTTTTTGTACGTTGCTCAGCAATTTTAAATACTTTGCTCTCAGCAAAGTCGAGTAAATCGTGACTTGTGCGCCCTTCTGGATTAAAGCCTGCCTCAGCAATTTCATTGGCAACACCAATCATTTCACGCACAACTGCACGTTCGCGTACAATGCTAGCGTAAGCATCAATATTAGCAGCACTTGGGGTGTTTTTAGCAATTTCGGCTAAATACGCAAAGCCGCCAATCCCTGAAAGCTGATTATTTTTTTCTAAACTTTCAGAAATAGTAATTAAATCAATCGGATCGCCAATTTCAGCCAGTGCTGTCATTGCCTCAAAAATAAGCTTATGGGTACGGGTATAAAAGTCCTGTGACACAACAAGTTCAGCTACGCGATCAAACGCTTGATTATCAAGCATTAAACCACCTAAAACAGATTGTTCAGCTTCTATTGAATGGGGAGGAACTTTAAGAGTGTCGACTTGCTTATCTGGTTTGGCCATAACTTCACAGTACTAAAATTGAATGGCTCTATTCTATCGACTTGGCGGGGCTGTGCAAATAGCAAAGCAGGAAATCTTTCCTGCTTTTTGTAACTTAAAATAAAATGGATGATTATTGGCGCTTAAGTCCAATCGTCCCACTTATGGTATTCATTTCTACACTGGCATCGGTGCCATTAGTATTAAACTTAATTCCACTTGCTGGGCCATATTTGGCTTTTTGCACTTGGTCGCTCGTTAGCTGGTTGTCAATTTTACCGCCGGCATGGGCTTGCACTTCAAATTGTGCCGATAAATCAGCTGGAAAGTAAAACTCGGCATTGCCACTTACAGATTCAAAACTTACATCAGCATCACTTAAAAGGCGATTAATACGCACTTCAACTTCGCCATTTACAGTGCTTATTTGTAACTCTTTGATTGCATCGAAGGTAAGATTGATATCACCGTTTACGTTTTCTAAGCGAATATCATTGGCAGTCGAGTTTGATTTTATATTCCCATTAACCGCATTAAAACGTACTTCTCCGTTAGATTGCTGATCATCAATTGCGCCATTTACAGTTTCAAATTGCACTTTACCACTGAGTTTTTTTGCGTTGATGTCACCGTTAACACTAGTAAGCTTAATATCGCCGTTAAGATCATTTACAGTAATGGCGCCATTGACTACATCAATTTCAGTGCCTCTTTTTAACTCTTTTGCAGTTACCGAAGCGTTAACCCCAACATACTCCAGCGCACTGCTTTGCGGCATGAAAATAGTTAGCGTTGAGCCATTATTGTTATTATCCCAGTTTGAAAGATCAGGCATTTTTACAATAAACTGAGTTTTATTACCTTGTGTTTTAAGAGTGTAGCCTTGTGCTTTATCATCAAGCTCGCCGCTCACTTTAAATTGATTTTTCTCCCAGCCCATAATATTTACATTGCCGCGCTGATTTTCTATATGAATAACGCCACCGTTTGGTACTTCAATTTGTTGTTCTATTTTTTCACCGGCAAATACAGCCATTGGTAATAAAGCGATTCCAAGTATTATTGCTTTCATTTATTTCTCCTAGATTTGTTGCCAACGCGGTGCATGCACCTTGTTAATTAAGTCGAGTTGTTGTTGATATACTTGCGCTAACATAGACAGTAGCGCCTTATTTTGTGGTTCATTTTCAAGTGTTTGCTTTATAGCCTGCTCAGCATCTTCAAGTTCTTGTAGCTGCACTTGCCAGTTATCTGTTAGTGCAGCTTGGCTTTGGTATTGAACAAGTAAACTTTGTTTTTGCTTAGTAAAAAAATCACTCATCGCCACAGCGGTATTTGTCTCTGGAGATGTAAAAAACACCATAGTGCTAACCAAAGCAGCCACACAACATGCCGCAATAGCAGTTAGCTTCGGCCAAACTACACTCTTAACTGTACTTGCCTGCTTATTAGTCATTATGGCGCGCTCAACCCCATCCCAGAGCTCTTTATCGGGTGTTATATTTTTATTTAATTGTGTTAGCGACTCATTTAAGTAGTCATCAAAATTTGTTTTACTCATTTTCGTACCACTGTTTTAATAATTGCCTTGCACGATGATATTGCGCCTTACTAGAGCCTACAGCCATGCCTAGCAAGGTTGCTATTTCTTCATGCCTATAACCTTCAACGGCATACAGTACAAATACCATTCTTGCGCGCTCAGGCAGCCTAACGATTAATTTATCTAAGCCATTTAAGCCATTGCAGTCATTTGCAGATTGCTCATCCATACCGCTTTGTTCAAAGCTAATAACTTTATTAAGCCAATGTTTTTGCTTACGCACATAGCTAATAGCAATATTACTGGTGACACTGTAAAGCCAGGTAGAAAATTGCGAACGCCCATCAAATTGCGCTATTTTGTGCCATACCTGTACAAATACTTCTTGAGTTGCATCTTGCGCATGCCCCTCATCGGCTATTAGCCTCAGGCATAAGCCATAAACTTTTGCTTTATGCATGTCATAGAGCGCTTTATAGGCTAACTGGTCGCCGTTTTTAACTTGATCAATAAGCATTTGCTGCACTTGATCAGTTATTGGCTGATTAGCGTCCATTAACATCGCAAATTTTTCCTGTTTATAATTATGTAATTGCAATTTAACTTATTAGACGTGAGAAGAAATAGAAAGGTTTAAATGAAATAAAATTTTTTTTGAAAATAAAGGTTTAACTTAGAAAAGTGTTTGATTTAATCCACAACAAACAATTTACTACTTCGGGTTATAAATTTTAGACACAAAAAAACCGTGCAAAGCACGGTTTTTTTTAACTTAATTTTAAAAATTAAGCTTCAGCAATAACGATTACTTTAATAGTAGCTGTTACGTCTGAGTGTACTGCGATTGCAACGTCAAATTCGCCAGTCTCACGGATAGTACCTAGAGGTAAACGAACTTCTGATTTAGCAACTTCAACACCAACAGCTGAGATAGCGTCAGCGATGTCACGAGTACCGATTGAACCGAATAATTTACCTTCGTCACCAGCTTTAGATACTAATGTAACTTCTGCTAATGCTTCAAGTTTGTCAGCGCGTGCTTGTGCTGCAGTTAACTGTTCAGCGATTTTTGCTTCTAGTTCTGCGCGACGTGCGTCAAACGTTTCAATGTTTGCTTTAGTTGCAGGAACTGCCTTACCTTGTGGGAAAAGGAAGTTACGTGCGAAGCCAGATTTAACAACAACCTGGTCACCTAGGCCACCTAGGTTAGCGATCTTATCTAGTAGAATAACTTGCATGTTTCTACACCTTTTAAAAACGTGTTAATCCGCTGCTTACTTATGTAAGTCAGTGTATGGAAGAAGGGCTAAGTAGCGAGCACGCTTAATAGCAGTTGCTAGCTGGCGCTGGTATTTAGCGCTAGTACCTGTGATACGGCTAGGTACGATTTTGCCACTTTCTGTAACATAGTTTCTAAGAGTAGCTAGATCTTTGTAATCGATTTGTTGTACGCCTTCCGCTTTAAAGCGGCAGAACTTACGACGTCTGAAATAACGTGCCATGAGATTAATTCCTCAAATAATTCTTTCTATATGCTGAGCATGCAAAACCAATTGGCTAAGGCCGTTACGACCTTCGTGGCGATTTAAAAAACCACTCACTTGCAATGCCTGCCCAACGTGCAAATGTTGAGTCTGTTGTTGCATTTGCTTACCACTGGCAACCACCTGAAGCCTCACATAACTATTACGGTTAAGATCTGCTTCAACTTGCATTGATTTATGTTCTACAACAAAAATACAATGCGGTATGCCCGCGGGGCTTTGGCTAAACTTGGGTGTTTTACAAACAACCCCCGATATAACCAGCTGATTCGTATATGGGCTAACCATTATAGTAACTGCTGACTACGTGCCATGCTAGGACTCAAAACAATTAAGCAGCTGGTGCTTCTTTCTTCTCTTCTCTTACAAGAGGAGACGCTTCAGTTACAGCGTTTTTAGTACGCATAACTAAGTTACGAAGCACTGCATCGTTGTAGCGGAAAGTAGTTTCTAGCTCGCTGATTACTTCAGTTGGTGCTTCAACGTTCATAAGAACATAATGAGCTTTATGAAGCTTGTTGATTGGGTAAGCCAGTTGACGACGGCCCCAGTCTTCAAGACGGTGGATAGTACCACCTGCTTCAGTGATAGAACCAGTATAACGTTCGATCATACCAGATACTTGCTCACTCTGATCAGGGTGAACCATGAATACGATTTCGTAATGACGCATGGATATTCCTTACGGTTAATAGAGCCTTCTACCGTTTCGGCCGGTCGGTTTAAGGCAAGGAATTAATAGTTTAAAAGCCGAAATGAGCGCGCATTTTACGCTTAGTAGGATAATTAAGCAAGCAGGTTTTTAAGCTTTAATAGATAAGCGTTAAAGGGTTCGGGG
>NZ_JASDDA010000029.1:0-55930 GCF_030407645.1 Pseudoalteromonas sp. APC 3495
CTAACTAAATAACCAATTTAAAATAAATCATTAAAAATCAATGCTTTATTTTATTTATATTATCTATAAATAAAATAAATCATTAAAAATCAATGCTTTATTTTATTTATAGATAATATAAATAAAATGTATACCCCCCTATTTAACCCGCAACCAAGTATTGTAAAAACCCAAACTACCTCAAACGCCAACTGACGCTCGCATCTTGAAATAGTTTGGGTATAGTTATGGCAAATTATAAAAATATTCTACAAGGTTAAATAAACATGACGGCTGTACTACTCATTGTTGCCTTTGGCTACATAGGCGTGCTGTTTTGGCTGGCTAATTGGGGGGATAAAACCACGCCACTTGCCAAGCGTATTAGTCATCACCCGTTTGTGTATTCATTTGCACTAGGTATTTATTGCACTTCATGGACTTACTACGGCTCAGTAGGCACAGCAGCGACCAGCAGCTGGAGTTTTTTACCTATATTGTTAGGCCCCGCTTTATTGTTTTTTTTCGGTCAAGGCTTTTTACGTAAACTGGTACTGGTGAGTAAAAAACAAAATATCACCACTATTGCCGACTTTATTTCAGCCCGCTATGGTAAGCGTCAAACCACCGCCATTATGGTGACAATAATCGCCTTATTGGCCACCATTCCGTACATTGCATTGCAATTAAAAGCACTCAGCTCTAGCTTTTTACTCCTACAAAACAGCAATCAGATATCAGGGGATATTTTAGCGCTATCGGCCACGTTAATGATGGCGCTATTTGCTATATTTTTTGGTACGCGCAAAGTTGATGTAACCGAATACCGTTCAGGTTTAATGCTCGCTGTTGCGTTTGAGTCGCTAATAAAGCTGTTTGCTCTGGCTGCTGTAGCAGGGCTTGCAATATATAGCTTATTTAATTTACCCGCAGAAAGTTCTGGCCAAGTCGCCGAGTCAATTTGGCTGCATTGGGCGCAGTTTGACTTTTTTAGCTTTAACTTTGTAGGTCAGTCGCTGATGGCGGCGGCCGCTATTATTTGTTTGCCACGGCAATTTCATGTCACCGTGGTTGATAACCAAGATAAGCGCCATTTATTTACTGCTCGCTGGGCTTTTCCATTGTACTTGTTATTGACCGCTGCAATGATTTTACCTATAGCCACCGCTGCTATTCATCCAGAAATTGGTCGTAGTTTATCACCTGACAGCTTTGTACTGGCACTGCCTATGCTGCACGATAACGCTTTTTTAACCACCTTTGTGTTTATAGGTGGGCTTTCTGCTGCCACAGCCATGATTGTTGTTGCAACGCTTACGCTAAGCACCATGATCTCCAACGACGTGGTGCTACCCTTAATGTTGCGTCGTAAATTTAAACGTAATTTAATCACCAGCAGCTATAAATCCCGCATTTTATTGGTGCGCCGCTTTACCATTGCTGGGGTGCTTATTTTAGCCTACTTCTATCAGCAATGGTTTGGTAGTGGCAGTGCGCTGGCCAGTATGGGGTTAGTGGCTTTCTCATTGGTGTCGCAATTATTGCCTGCTATTGTGGGTGGGTTATATTGGCGAAAAGGCCATGCTTATGGTGTTTATGCCGGGCTACTCGCAGGAGTCATTTGTTGGGTGCTATTTTTGATGCTACCTATTTTAGAAGCCCCTAACCCACTAGACAGTGAGCTACAGCAAACGCTTATAACTAGAGGCACCTTAATTGCGTTGTTTGCTAATATTGGCTGTTATATTAGCTTTTCCTTGGGAGCTGAAGAGCGCTTAATTGATAAAATTCAAGCGGCAGCATTTGTTAATCCCAAAGATCAGGCCATTTTATCTCGTCGCTTAAATAAAAACGTAAAAGCCACGGTATACGACTTTAAAATTTTACTGCAAACCTTTTTAGGCATTCAGCGTAGCCAACAAATTTTATCGCATTACGCACTTCATCATGATTTAAACGACAACAACGCACACCCTCGCGCTGATTTTATTGCCTACTGCGAACGCGCACTAACTGGTGTATTGGGTGCTTCCTCTGCGCAAGCACTTATTCATACAGTATCATCTGGGAAACGCATGGCGTTTGAAGAAGTAGTAAACTTTTTTGATGAAACCACACAGGCACTGCAGTTTAATCAAAACTTATTATTTACTTCACTAGAAAACTTAAGCCACGGACTCTCTGTGGTAGATAAAGATCTCAACCTCGTTGCTTGGAATAAGCGCTACAGCGAAATGTTTAATTACCCTGAAGGTTTTTTACAAGTTGGCCAGCCAATTGAAGAAATAATCCGTTATAACGCAGAGCGCGGTGAATGCGGCCCCGGTGAAATCGAGCGCCATGTTGATAAGCGTGTTCAGCATTTAAAAAATGGCAGTTCACATCACTTTATTCGCCATCGTCGTAATGGCCAAGTTTACGAAATGATAGGCAACCCATTGCCTGATGGGGGGTTTGTAACAAGCTTTTCTGATATTACCAATCATATTAGTACGCAAAATGCGCTCGAAGAAATCAATATGGACTTAGAAAACCGTATTGAAGCGCGTACCCAAGAGGTGCAAACCATTAATAGTAACCTGCAAGCACAAATCGATAGTCGCGTACAAACAGAGCAAGCACTTACTTTAGCCAAACGCGAAGCAGAACAGGCGAATGATAGTAAAACCCGCTTTTTAGCACTGGCTAGCCATGATATTTTACAGCCGCTCAATGCGGCACGATTATATCTCGCCGCCATTGATGAAACTCAGTTAGATAGCACCAATAAAAATAACTTTAATAAGCTAGGTGATAGCCTCGATTCCACCGTGCATTTAATGTCGGCTTTATTAGAAATTGCCAAGCTAGAGCAAGGGGCGATGACCCCAAATCCTCGTCACTTTTGCATTGATGATATTTTAGACCCCCTTAAAAGCGAATATGCGATTTTATCGAGCGATAAAGGGCTTTCATTTAAAGTGCGTTCAAATAAACAAATAGTACACAGCGACATTACTTACTTGCGTCGAATACTACAAAACTTGCTGTCTAATGCAATTAAATACACCGAAAATGGCCGAGTGTTAATTGCCTGCAGAAACAGAAAACACAGTTTACGGATTGAAGTATGGGATACCGGCCCTGGCATTAGCGATATTGAACAAGCAAAAATATTTAACGACTTTTACCGAATTGAAGCGGGCGATAATAAAGGCGTTGGCTTAGGTTTAGGGGTGGTTAAACGTATGGCTGATTTATTGAGCCTGCCGATTGATGTGGTTTCATTACCTAATAAAGGCAGCCGATTTAGCATTGAAGTGCCTTATGGTGATACGCAATTAGTACAGCAAAAACAAACCAGTCAAAATATAGTCGACAACCGCGCCGCGATAAATATTATTGCCGTTGACGACGATCCTGAAAACCTTGCCGCCATGGCCAGCCTAATGAAGCGCTGGCAGGCAAATTACACCCTATTCGATAAAGTAGACGCGGTGTTAACTTATGCAAAAGAACAGAGGGCACCTGATGTTATTTTAATGGACTATCAATTAGGTAATGATTGGGATGGGATTACATTAATTAAAGCGCTACGCGAGATTTGGCAAAGCGATATTCCGGCTATTTTAATTACCGCTGTGCGTGACACCGAGCTAAAACAAACCACCAAAGCCGAAAATATTCATTACCTGAGTAAGCCAGTAAAACCAGGCAAACTTAAAGCACTGCTGAATCACAGTACTTGACGATTAATAAGAGTTTAAGCCCAGTAAGTACTGGGCTTAAACTTAACTATGACTGCGCTTTCTGATTTTTTGGAACAACCAACTTAGCCCTACCAGCGACAGCCCTAAGCCAATAAACGATAATGCTTTTAGAAGTCCCGTTAAGTTTGCCATATCAATTAAAAATACCTTAACAATTACAGCGCCAAGAATACCAAGACCAACATTTTGCAGTAACCGTTGCTGTTTTAAATGCCCGGCTATCACGACCAGTGCGCCGAGTAACAACCAAATAACCGAATAGCTATATAGTTCGGCGTCACTGGTTGCTTTATCAAGATAAATAAAGCCACCTTGCCAATATTGGCGGATCAAGGTATTGATAGCTAACAGGGCTAATAAACCAGACACTCCGAGTGTAATTTGACTCAATTTAGCATTTAACGATTTAACTAAACTCGCTAACCATAACGCCAGTAGGCTCGGTACCAACCAAATTAAAATCACCCAGTTAAATATTGGCGTTTCAGCAACATAAAGACGCATTAATAACGGATTATTATCCAGCGTTGTATTGATTAATAACAAGCCAGCTAACGCTGATAAAATCAAACCTGCAGTGCGGTATAACTTACCCAGCTGCCCTGCACTTTGCGCGCGATATAAATAAACGCAGCCTAAAGCAAGCAAGTTACAGCTGAGCAAAACTTGCTCATAAAAACTTAAAGAAAACAACTGAGGGTAGTGCCCTACCAGTTGATAACTGGTTTCGGTTGTCACAAATAACGCTAAACAATGCAGTGCCGCCCCCTCTAACCATATTTTTAGTTTTGAAGTATTAAAACATTTAGCCGCTGCAAAAAATAACCCAATACACAGCGGGTAAACAACTAAGCTCCAATGCAAACCAAAGATAGTTAGATCATCATAACTAGGCGTCCACGGCGATAAGGTAAGGCGTAAAAGTAATGCCGCCACAAGGGCTTTTATTGGCCAGTGTGGCATAGCCACACTGTATTTTTTTATTAATAAGCTCAGCAGTAATACTTGAACAGCCAGTGCAATGGTAAGGCCGCTATCGCTCAGTAGCATAGTAATTGCTAAAGTGATATTGGCGTTTGCTCCCACCCAATAACTAAAACGCTGCCATAAGGTTGTATTATTTTGCGTAAATTTAATTAACACCGCACTCATTAAACATAACAATACCGCCCAAAGTGGATAAGCGGTTGCTAAAGCCGTATTTGGGATCATCGCATACAAAGTGCCAACTAATGCAAACACACTTAATGAAGCAAGCAAATGAAAAGCTAATCGTTTTGGGTATTTATTACCAAAATAGAGTCCATAGCCACTTAACCCCAGAGCAAGTAATAAGCCTAGCCCATATTCGTTTTTAAAAATAAATAACGCATCATCAAAGGCATAAGTTTGTTTAGCACTGATCACTAGTAACAGCGCAATCACTAAAGAAACCCCTTGCCATGCATCCCAACGGCTATTTTTTAACACTAAAAATAGTAACAAAGCGATGCTTAACAACGCCACGATTTGCCATTGTAAATTAAACAAACTCAATAGCATGGCAATCATTAAAGGCGCCATAAAGGCCAGTAATAATCCGTGATCTGGAAATAAGTTAACTAATCGTTTGAAGCTGTGCGGGCGCACTTCAAGGGTATTAAAGCCCAAACCTAAACGTGCAATAGCTATTAAGCCTAAAATACTTAGTAACGCATAAGCGCCTATTAACCACACTGTGTCGTAGTTAAATAGAGTGAGTCCAACCAAGTACCAGCCTATATGCCCTACCCATAGTAAATACCACAACCACACTCGCTGTACTTTATGTGCCACAACCGCTGCGGCAACACTCACAAGGGCAACATAAATAAGTAAAGAAAATAACTGACCACTGCCCGTATTTACCCAAATAGGAACACTGTATGCGCCTATAATGCCAATTACAGCAAGTAAAGGACCTAACTTAATCGCCATTGCACTGGCGCAAAGAGCAATCACTGCTAAGCCAATAAATGCCCACTCAGCACTTAGCATGGTAAAGCTGTTATAGGCCAAAAACATTAAGGCAAAGCAAGTCATAAAGCCGCCACTGGCAAGGGCTGCAGGAATGTAATTATTAAAGCCTTCAAAAACGATACGTTTATAATGTAAATAATACGCTGCTGCGATTAAGCCAATGCCAAATAATCCACCGGCACTGAGCCTCATTGCAGGTGAAAGTAACCCCGCCTCTAAACTGTATTTGGCTAAAAACACGCCACCTAAAGCCAAAGCAATAGCACCAATCCAAGTCATCCAGTTTTGTTCAAAGCCTGCACGTAATTGTTTAAAAAGCAGTTCAATACTCGATGGCTTTTTAATTGCTACTTTAGGTAGTGGCGTATGTTTAATGCTCGCAGGTCTATAATCAGAGGCAGGAATGTCTGCGCGGTTTAAAGGTTTTGCGTTATCTGGTTGTGTGTTTACAGGGGATTTGCTAGGGACTGTATTTGGGTTTAACTCATACTGTGATAGCTTGAATTTTAATACTGCAATCTCTTGTTTTAAGCCGTTTAATTGCACTAAGGCAACTAAACCACATACGCCTCCTGCAACAATCGCAATAGATATAATGATTGCTAATCCGATTAACTCATCCATACAGTCCCTTTTTTATTTTACAAAACAAGTACCCAAAAAAATTACAAACAAAGCTTATACCATAAAATTACGATGGTTAAGCAACCTCAAGGCGATCACGGCCTGCTTTTTTAGCGCGGTATAATGCTTGATCAGCACGTTTCATTACATTATCAAAGGTCTGGTCGCTTGTACGATGTGCAATACCGATACTGACCGTTAAAGAACGCTGATTTTGTACTGTAATAGTACGAGCCGTCTCTAGAATAGTCTGCGAAAAGTTAAGTACTTCATCAAGCTCATAACTAGGCAGGTAAGCGGCAAACTCCTCACCACCTATACGAGCAAAAATATTTTCATCTTTAAAAAGACGGTTCACTTTATCAGCAAACTGTTTAAGCACCTTATCGCCCACATCGTGGCCATAATCGTCATTAATACGTTTAAAGTGGTCGAGATCTATAATTAAAACAGTGTAAGGATTATTAACAACCCCCTTCACATGCTGATAAAAGCAGCGACGGTTATACACTTTGGTTAAATCATCCATAATAAACTCTTGCGCTAACCGGTTGTGCATTCGCTGCATAAAGTGCATGGTTTTAAATAAACCATAAGCGGTAATTAGCATACCTAATGTGCGACATAAGTCTTCTACGTAATTGCTTATCCAAAAAGGCTGACGTATCACTTCATCGAGCACATCGGCAGTAGAGCCTACAATCCATAGCATTAAACCGATACTGACGTATAAATAGGCTTTTTTAGCTAACCGTGAACATTGCACTACAAAAAAAATAGCAAAAATCACCACTAAATTAATAAAGTCAGTGGTAAAGCCATAGAGGTTTTGGGTTATGTCTAATCGGGGAAAGTACATCAACGAAAAAATTGAGAAAGCGATAATAAACGCCAGCGTCATCAAAATTAACAGCTTATTTAATCTGGTAATTTTAACAAAATGGCTTAACTTTAAACTCACTTTTTCCGGGTTCATCATAGGCGATATTTACATTATTTTTATAATTACTATTAAAAACTATACCACAAATTATAAAACGGATTGATTTATATTAGTGTGCTAACAACCCAGCCAATAGCAACTAAAATAGTTAACCCAATCATGGTTTTAGTTTTATGTTTACTGATAAGTCGCTCAGCTTGATTGCCTGCATAATATACCACTAACGCTAATCCAAAATAGCGTATAGAGCGCGCAATCGCAGATGCCACTAAAAACAGTGCCAGCGAATACTTAGTTGCACCAGCGGCCAACATCGCAATTTGAAACGGAATAGGCACAATACCTAAGCTTAATACAAACCAAAAACCTTGTGCCTGCATTTTTTGCTTAACGTTTTCAAACTGTTCAGGACTAGAAAAGGTATTAATGATCCAATCGCCCACTACATCAAATAAATAATAACCCAACGCATAACCAAACAACGCCCCAATAACACAGCCGATTGTGGCCATAAGGGCAATTTGCCACAGTTTTTCACGCCTTGCCTGCATTAATGGCACCAGTACTGCTTCAAGTGGAATGGGCACTATGGTGGATTCTAAAAATGAGGCAAACGTAATACCGCTGAGCATATTTTTAGACTCAATAAACTGACGTGTTTTTTGCTTGAGCTTTTTTTGTATAGCCATTAAACATCCTTTTAACTACTGAGATTAATATTTTTAGCGGGTACTGGCATCATCGCACAGTTAGGTTAATCTAACCTGAAAATATAACGCCTTATTATTTATAGATTTAACATTGGCAAAATAGTAATACTTCCCAGAGTACTTTATTATTGCTCAATGCCATTATACTTTTCTGACAATTATTAATTATGCAAACTGCGCGTTTTATTCCTTTTAGAAAGCAAGATATCATAGGCATGTGCAGCCAAGAGCTTGCCGATAGTGCACAACAAACCTCTTTCAAACAGTTTTGCGACGTGCTCGCCAGCCTGATTCATTATAATTACCACTCAACCCTTGAGTCACTAAAAAACAATTACGCACCGTTTGATCCTAATAGCGACACTCGCTCGTTAGCTCCTGTCTCGAAGGAGCAAAAAGCCCAGTGCCAACGCGATTTTGCTAAAGATTTTGCCAACGTATTAAATGCGGCTAATTTTGAAGTGATTACCAATGAAGACCTACAAGATGCACTCAACGAAGAATCGCTTTTTAAGGTACGCCTAGAGGTAGAGTTTGACGACTTTGAAGAAGTGGTCTTTTATCGCAGAGGCGAATCGCAACTCACCGAAACCATAACCAGCTTTTGGGGGTTACGTAAAAAGCCACTGCATTTTACCAACTACGACCGCGTAGCGGTATTTATTCGCTTTAAAGATAAAGCCTATTTTGAATCAAAAAATAAACTACCTATGGGGTTTGAGCCAAGTTCTACCATAGTAAAACTATTTCAAAATGTGCCAAAAGCTGACTTAGAAATGCTATTTCCTAATAGCGAAGTGCGGATGCGCCCGATTGATAAAATTATTATTGGCTCATCTGCACTTATTGGCGGTGCGGTGGTGTTAGTTACCAAACTGGGCGCCTCATTACTTTTATTGTTTGCTTTGTTTGCATTTTGGGGAGGGTTTAGAGATGAAGCCGTTACCATGACTCAGCAGCACTTTATTACGTTAGCGATTGGTATTGGGGTATTTGGTAGTTTTGTTTTTAAAGAGTGGAGTAAATTTAAAAACCGCAAAATTAAATTTATGAAAGCGTTGAGCGATAATCTCTACTTTAAAAACCTAGATAACAACGCCGGTGTATTCCACACTCTGATAGACGCTGCCGAAGAAGAAGACATTAAAGAAGCCCTGCTTGCGTATACGTTTTTACTAAAATCTAAAAATGGCTTAAGCGCACACGCGCTTGATGAGCAAATAGAGACGTGGTTTAAAACTAAGTATCAATGCGAGCTAGATTTTGAAATTAGTGATGCGCTTGAAAAACTTGAACGTATGCATTTAGTAACCTGCACAAACACCCTATATAACGCGATAAATCTAGAGCACGCAAAAGCCATATTAGATGAACGCTGGGATAACCTGTTTCAATATAATTAAACTGCACGCTTTACTTAATAACAACGAAAAAGCAGCTGACACTTCAGCTGCTTTTTACGTTATTACCTAATTGGTAATTAGTTAAGCTGTTTGCGGCTTTTTAAATTTTGTATGCACTAACTTATAAAGTGCTGGCAAAATTAATAGCGTTAGTAAGGTAGATGACATAATACCGCCTACAACCACGGTTGCTAATGGCCTTTGCACCTCAGAGCCGGTACCGGTATTGAGCGCCATAGGTATAAAGCCTAAACTTGCCACAAGCGCGGTCATCAGCACGGGGCGTAATCGCTGTAATGCGCCGCTGTGTATTGCATGGTATAAACTTAACCCTTCGTTTCGTAACTGCTTAATAAACGACAACATCACTACACCGTTTAATACCGCAACACCACTTAGGGCAATAAAACCCACACCCGCTGAAATAGAAAGCGGCATATCTCGTAGCAATAACGCCAATACCCCACCGGTCAGTGCCAGAGGTACACCGCTGAATATAATGAGTGAATCACGCAGCGAGCCAAAAGCACTATAAAGTAAGCCAAAAATAAGCAATAAAGTCACAGGCACAACCAACGACAAACGTTTACTCGCCGATTGTAATTGCTCAAACGTACCGCCGTATTCAAGCCAGTAACCGCTAGGTAGGTTAAGTTGTGCGTTCATTTTCGCTTGGGCATCACTGACAAAGCTTGCTAAATCGCGCCCCGCTACATTGGCCGTTACTACCACATTACGCTTACCACTTTCGCGGTTTATTTGATTCGGCCCTTTTTCAATGCTGATTGTAGCCACTTCTCCAAGCGGTACAAATGCAAGCTCAGGGTTACTACTTTGAGGTAATGCAATAGGTAAACGCGCAAGCGCAGAGACATCATCAGACCAACGCTTATCTAAGCGTACTAGTAACGAAAAGCGCTTATCGCCCTCATAAATGAGCCCTGTTTGCACCCCACCAACGGCAGCGGCAAGCGTTTGTTGAATGTCGTTTACAGTTAATCCTAATAACGCCATTTGGTCTCGCATTGGAGTAACAGAAAGTGTAGGCAGCCCCTGTATTTGTTCTAAACGAACATCAGTAGCACCGGTAATATTTCGCATTAAACCAGTGGCTTTTTCGCCAAACTGCTTAAGTATGGCTAAATCGTCACCATAAATACGCAGCGCTACATCGGCACGCACACCAGCAATTAACTCGTTAAAGCGCATTTCTATAGGCTGGGTAAATTCATAGTTATTACCCGGTACCTCATTCACGCGATGACGAATTTGCTGCACTAACGCGTCTTTACTCAGTGATGGGTTTGGCCATTGCTCGGACGGCTTTAACATTAAAAAGGTGTCGGCAACATTTGGCGGCATAGGATCGCTGGCTACATCCGCAGTACCAATCTTCGAAAATACGTTCGCAATTTCGGGTTGTGCTAATAAAGCCTGCTCCAACTGCTTTTGCATTTGCACCGATTGTTCAATACCGGTGCCAGTAATACGCAGCGCATGCATTGCAATATCACCTTCATCTAGCTGGGGTAAAAATTCGGCGCCCATATTTTTAACTTTAAAGCCAAGTACTAGTACTAAAACCGTGGCAATGCTCACCATCACCCACGGTAATTTAAGCGATAAGTTAAGCAGTGGCTTGTAGATTTTTTTAACACCATGCATTACTGCATTTTCGCTTTCATCTACTTTACCACGCACAAATACGGCAATTGCCGCCGGCACAAAGGTAACAGCAAAAATAAGTGCACCTATTAACGCAGCAACAACAGTAAACGCCATAGGCTGAAACATTTTGCCCTCAACACCACTGAGCGCAAATAGCGGTAAATACACCAACATAATAATTAAAATACCAAATACGGCGGGGCTAAACACTTCTTTGGTGGCTGAAGTGACAACCTTTAAACGCTCACTGAGTGTAAGTAAGCGCCCATGTTTATGTTGAGCCATCCCTAATTGACGAAGGCAGTTTTCAACCACAATCACCGCGCCATCTACAATTAATCCAAAATCGATTGCGCCTAAGCTCATTAAGTTACCCGAGACTCGATTGCCCACCATACCAGTAATAGCAAATAGCATACTCAGCGGAATAACCATGGCGGTAATAAGCGCACCAGTGATGTTCCCGAGCAATAACAGTAAAATGACGATAACTAATACCGCCCCTTCAAACAGATTTTTTTGAACTGTGGCAATGGTTTTATCAACCAGGTTGGTACGGTCATAGACAGGCTCAACGATAACCCCTGCAGGTAAGCTTTTTTGTACCTCTATCAACTTATCAGCCATGGCTTTGGCGACCACACGGCTGTTTTCACCTATTAGCATCATTGCCGTGCCTAGTACGGTTTCTTCGCCATTATAGGTAGCCGCGCCGGTTCTGAGCTCTTTTCCTAAATACACATTTGCCACGTCTTTAATTCGCACAGGAGCATCATCACGCTTGGCGATAACGGTGTTTGCTATATCGGCTAAGGTTTTTAATTGCCCAGGCGAGCGCACTAAATATTGGCCGTCAAAGCGCTCTATATAACCAGCGCCACGGTTGCTGTTATTAAGCTCAAGCGCACTAATCACATCCTTGATTGTTAGCTTATAAGCGATGAGCTTTTCTGGCATGGGCCCAACCTGGTACTGGCGCTCAAAGCCACCTTGGCTGTTTATTTCGGTTACGCCTTTTACTTTTAAAAGCTGCGGACGAATAACCCAGTCTTGCAAAGTACGTAAGTCTTCGGCGTTATACGCCGTACCATCACTTTTTAACGCATCGGGTTTTGCATGCACGCTATAGGTAAATATTTCACCTAAACCACTGGCAATAGGTCCAAGGTTTGGCTCAATATTATTAGGTAAATCGGCGCGAATACTTTGAATACGTTCACCAATTTGCTGACGCGCCCAATAAATATCGGTGCCTTCATCAAAAATAACAGTTACTTGAGAAAGCCCATAGCGAGAAAGCGAACGGGTGTAATCAAGCTTAGGAATACCCGCCATCGCCGTTTCGACTAAGTAAGTGATGCGCTGCTCAACTTCAAGCGGGGTAAAACCAGGCGCTTTAGAATTAATTTGCACTTGTACATTGGTAATATCGGGGACAGCATCTACCGCTAAGTTTTGGATGTTATACACACCAAACCCAGCAAATAAAAATGTTAGCGCAAGCACCATCATGCGGCGTTTAACCGCAAAAGAAACAATCCAGTTAATCATGGTACCTCCTAGTGAGCGTGACTTGCGCCGCTTTTTAAAATATCGGCTTTGATCACATAGCTATTGGCAGTGACGTACTCGCTACCTGGGCTTAAACCTGCGATGACTTCAACCCACTCGCTATTTTTTGCGCCTAAAGTAACCGGGCGTACTTCAAACACATTATTTTTACGCACAAACACACTCGCCATGCCGTTAAACTCTTGAATAGCCTCAGGCTTTACACGCACGTTAGCATTAACCTTATCGATACTGACATCAGTATTAACATGCATGCCCGGACGCCAATGACCATCAGGGTTATTAAGTGCTATACGGGCACGTGCAATGTGCCCGCCGGTCATCATAGGCGCTATAAAAAACACCTTACCTTGGGCATTTAAATGGTGATGTAAATCGTACACCGTGGCACTTTGACCAATGGCTAGGTTTTCGATGTTTTCAGGAAAGGCTGAGAGCTCAACCCATACTTTATCAAGGTTCACGACTTGCATAAGCGCGCGAGTACTTGCCAGTTCGCCACGCTTTAAATATTGCTCGGTTACCACACCGCTAATGGGGCTTTTAATACTGTAGTTTTGTAATGTTTCACGGTTGGTGACACTGGCCAGTACCTCACCTTTTTGAACCGTTTGACCAATGCTGACAAAAATATCGCTGATCAATCCGGTATATGGCGCCATCACTTCTACTGTGCCGTGCTGTGTCGGTGCAATAACACCAAACAGCGTGTCGGAAATATCAACTTCGCCACTTTTTGCTATCTGCGTTTCAATACCCGCACCTTTAATCGCTCGCTCACTAAGCACAGTGCGGCCTTCGTGTTGGGTGTACTCAAAACTAACGTGTTCACCTTTATAATTGGCAGTAATGAAAAGCGAAAACGAATGTGGCTCATTTATGGGTTGCGTGCTAACAAGGTACTCATTCTCACGCGTAAATTGTATTTTTTGCGGCGCTTCTACTAATCGTTTTAAGTTCATTTCGATGCTTAAATCGTTTATATCTATCGGCTGATTTTGCTCATAACCATATACGCGCAGCTCAACTTTACCTGCCAATTCTCGCAGCTTTAACTCAAGAGTGAGCTTTGCGTTAGTTAATAAAAAGCCGCCATGGGCACCTTGTTTTTGGGATTGCTGCATTTGCCCATGCTCTGCTGAGGCAAATACATGTGTACTTATAACGCTCGTTGTAAACGAAAGAAATATTAATAGTGCGATAAACGTGTTGTTCATGATTGAAAAGTCCCAGTTAAAGATTGGCCAGTTAAACGCTCAAGAGTAAGGTGCGTTTGATATAGCGCTGCATAGGTATTGATAAGTGCGCGTTTAGAGTCAAATAGAGCTTGTTGAGCATCGAGCAATTGCAACACCGAAATTTGTCCGCGTTGATAGCTTTTTAAACTTTGCTCAATGAGTGTTTGGGCTTGTGGAATAACCTGCTCTGATAGCAACTGCGCCTGTAACGTTTTGCCTTGGTAATAGGCGTACAAGGTACGAACTTGTTGGCGTAACTGAACCCGTAATTGCCCTTGCTGCTCACGTAACAATGCCAACTGACTGTTAGCCGCTTCAAAATTACCGCTATTTGGGTTACTCAATTGCAATGGCATAGAAAACGAAAACAGCAACGAACTGGTATCGCTTTGCTGATTGTAGCGCAGGCCCGCACCTACATTAATGTCGCTTTGCCCGTTAGCTTTTTGCAGCGTTAAGTTGGCCGCTTGCTGTAAGTATTGTTGCTGCAACATGGCAAACTCAGGCGCTTGGTTAACTGCATTGAGTAACGCTTGCTCAGATTTAAGCGGTATTAAGGTAGCCATATTTCCTGCGAAATTCGTGTAGTCATGTTGCTCATTCCACAGCTCATTGAGCGATAAACGCGCTCGCTCAAATTCGCTATTTAGCTTAGCTTTCTCAAGCTCAACTTGGCTTAGCGCATAACGCATAACGCATACGGGTTACATCGGCTTGCGATACAGCGCCAGCGTTAGCCCGTTGCTTTATTGCTTTGAGAGCTTGGCTCACCACGTGTTGTCGTTCGCTGTTAAGCGTAAGTAAGGTTTGAAATTTAAGCGCCTCGTAATATCGCTCACCAGTGGTTGCTAATAAAGCTAACCGAGTATTTTGATATTGTATTGCTTGGGCTTTAATGTTCGCCGTTGCGTAATTTATACGGCTTTGGCGTTTATCTCCAAGCTCTATAAGCTGGCTAAATGACAAGGTTATTTCAGCCCCTTGCACACCACGCGCATCGTTAGTTCCTAATAGGTTTTCGGCTTCTACATTTAAGACAGGATTAGGCGAAAGCGCCGCTTGAGATTTAAGCGCGCTGAGTATTTTTTGATGATAAGGATAGCGCTTTAATAGCGGATTTTGTTGCTCGGTATTTATCAACGCTTGTTTTAGGGTTAACGTTTTAACATTTGCAAACGCACTAAAAGCAGGTAGCGCGCACAGCATCACCACCAGCATAATTGGTTTTTTATTCATATAGCTTGTCCGTTTTTTAATAAACAGAGTTCACTTGCAAACCATTGACAACCTACGCTAAAAATAGCGACAGTGTAAAATAGTTAGCAATTTAAACATGCCTATATCAGCCCATAGAACGCTTACGCGCAGGCAGCTAAAAGCACAATAATTAATTGAAATTAAATTAAATTAAAAACTAGCTAAATGAATTCGGTGGGGGTACATCAGGTGGATAATTTAAACCATGGTAATACACAAGTACTGAGGGTTTACTTTGTTGAGGAATAATAGCGTGACTAAGTGTGCTGTAATAGCCACAGTGACAATGTTGGTGTGCATGAATCTCAACCGGTGGCTGATTATCGCTTTGTCCTTGGTCATTATCAGCGGTTATAGTGTTTTGTGATAATGCGTTACTTACATGCTCAACGTCTTCTTGTAAATGGTATGCAGCGCCATCACAACTTATAAAGCTGTGCACAAGCACGAGTAACATGACCATTAACAAACGATTTGAGCGCATAATTTAGCTATCTTCTCAGCCTAAAATTGACTTAAATAAACCTAACCAATTGAAGCCACATAGTATATTAGCGACAAACGACAATAAAGGGCTTTTTATCAATTAATGGCGCCAATTGCGTTTACTGAGGTTAACTATAAAACAAAAAACCACCGGCTTTAACAGCCAGTGGTTTTTTAAAATTAACGCTTAAGCAACCGCGTGTTCTAAAATTTCACGGCTTTCTTTTAGCGTAATCGCTTGGTTTTCACCAAGGGCAACCATGCCATGTGCTTCTAGTTTGCCAATAATATTATCAATGGCAGCCGCTTTATCATCACCATGTTCAGTTAGCTGTGTTGCAACCTCAAGGCTGTGGTAAAACGCTTCAATCGCTTGAATTGTTTGCTCCGCTAAATCGTCTGTTTGCTCAAGGCCAAATACGTTTTTACCCATTTGCTCTAGTTTCGCTTTTTTAACTGCAAATTGATTGCGCAATAAAGAAGGCTGAACAATAGCAAGCGAACGCGCATGGTCAACACCATAGGCAGCAGTAAGCTCATGACCAATCATGTGGGTTGCCCAATCTTGCGATACGCCAGAACCAATTAAGCCATTAAGTGCTTGGTTAGCTGCCCACATAAGGTTTGCACGCCATGCATCGTCTTGGTTTTCAAAGTTATCGCCCAGTGTTTTGAGCGTTTTTAACAGTGCCTCTGCGTATCCTTCTTGTACCAATGCGCCTTCAGGGAACGTAAGGTATTGCTCACAAGTATGCACCCACGCATCAACTAAGCCATTTACAAGCTGGCGCTGTGGTAATGTTTTCATTACATCAGGATCCATAATCGCAAATTTAGGCAGTACTTCTGGTGAAGCAAACGGCAATTTTTGCTTAGTCGCTTCTTTGCTTACCACTGAGTTTTGATTAGATTCAGAACCTGTAGCTGGTAGCGTTAATACGGCACCAATTGGTAATGCGCTAGTAATTGTATGCTTACCAGTAGGAATGTCCCAACCTTCGCCGTCGTATACTGCAGAAGCCGCAATGTATTTAACGCCGTCTATTACAGAGCCGCCGCCGACACCTAATACAAAGTCGATATCTTGTTCTTTACAAATTTTAACCGCTTGGTCAAGTACTTCAATTGTTGGGTTAGCACCCACGCCCGAGAATTCTACCCAATCAAAACCTTCAAGTGCGGCAGCAACTTGGTCATACACGCCGTTCTTTTTAATTGAGCCGCCGCCATAAACAACTAATACTTTTTGATCTTTTGCGATCAAGTCGCTAAGTGCGGCAATTTGCTGTTGGCCAAATTGGATGAGAGTGGGATTTACGTAGCTAAATTTCATTATTTTGCTCCTAGGTGACGGTTAATTTCATAATGCTTTACTTAGTCACATATCAAGTAAAGCTTTGATGGATGCATATTAGTAGCAAAGTTAATATATAAAAAGCCCAATAACTGCCTAAAGCTTGCCTAAAACTACCAGCACTGTTATTTTACGCAAAATATTTTAATTACAGATACTTTTATGCCCATCATAGCCAAAATGTTGCAACAATACGCCGAGCACAATAATTTACTAAGCTTTGAGGGCACCATGGAAACAATTATTCCTGGGGTGTATTTTCATCGCGCTACCAAAAGTTCACCGCGCCAGCCGCTTATTTATAATTCAGGCATAATCGTGGTTGGCCAAGGCCATAAAATAATTCATTTCCCAGAACATCAAATAAAATACGGAGAAGGTGATTACTTGGTACTAGGTGTACCTGTCCCATTAGAGTGTGAAGCGTTTACCGATAATGACTTACCGGTTATGGGCATAGCTATAGATATAAACCCTGTCATGTTGCACAAGCTGGTTAATCAGATGATGCAGCACCAGCCTTTATCTGTCTCCAGCGCGAACATTGGCGCAGTACAATCAGCAAAGCTAGACTGCGCAATGGAGCAGGTAACATGTAGGTTACTAACGGTTTTAAATAATCCACTTGAGGCTGAGGTATTCGGCGAAGATATAGTAAAAGAGCTAGTGTATCGTGTCCTTTGCGGCCCCCAAGGGAATACTTTAATAGGCCTAGCTATGCATGATGGCCATTATGCGCGTATAGCTCGCACACTAGCAACGATGCATCAGGACTATGCAAACCCTATTACTGTTGAAGGTTTAGCAGAAGAGGTAAATATGAGCGTATCCTCTTTTCATCGTGCATTTAGACAGGTAACGTTTGAATCTCCCTTACAATACTTAAAAAAAGTACGTTTAGCTAAAGCAAAAGAGTTAATTACCACAGCGGGCAGCAAAGCAAATGAAGCTGCTTTTAAGGTAGGTTACACCAGTGCATCACAGTTTAGCCGTGAGTTTAAACGCCACTTTAATAAAACTCCGAGTGAAATACAGTTATAAAAATAAGATTTACCCATTCATGCGCTATATCAAACTTTATTATTAACTTTTACTAGCAAAGATAACACGCTTTGTTAATATAGGGTAACTGCCATTTTTATAACCCTACTATGCTCAATAACACCGTAACAATAAGGAAGCACTTACATACAACCACCTCCTTATGTATTAAACTTTGCGGTGCTTTATTTTTTATTTTTCTTATCTGCAATACAGCTATTGCAAAAGATAGCTGCAATTTAAAATCTATTACAAACAGTGTGTCCATTCCCTTATCGCAAGGTATTGCTGCAGACATAAAACTAGAAAAAGGCATTAACCAATTTGAGTTGGTATGTACGCTAAACCAAAGCGGTGTTTTTACGTTTACTCGCCCTGCACTTGAAAGTTTTTCGTGGCAACAAAATAACCAATTAAAAGCCCCTTTAAAAACAAATCAAATGGCTATTTTAATGGAACAAGGCAGCTTTAATGCAAAGCTAACTTTAACCACTACTGCCAGCTATAATCCCCGGTTTACTTGGCTAGACTCACAGCAGTTTATTGAAAAGGTGCAGTTGTACAATTTAATATTTGGGGTGTTTTATGGATTATGCGCAACGCTTATTTTTTATGCTTTAATAATAGGTTATGGCATTAAAGACGCTATTTTTAAACTGTATGGCCTCTATCTTTTTTGTATCGCTAGCTTTATTTTTTTACAAGAAGGCCAGCCCTATTTATTTACCAATGGCTACTTTTCTGCATATATCAGCCACCTTTATACATTAAGCATTGGTTTAACTATAGTCAGTGCTACTTGGTTTATGAGCGCACTATTAGAGCTACCTGAGTATTGGCGCAAATTAAGTTATGCATTAAAAATTATCGCGTTATGTGTACTGACTTTGTGCTTACAAAAAATAGCTTTAGATTTACCCGCTATTACTAATATCACCACAATCGTTACTGGCTATTTGTCACTACTGATTGTGATGACCATTTTTATACTCTCAGCTGTGCAAGCTAAACAAGGCGTTAACGAAGCCAGCTTGGTATTTATTGCCTTAAGCTGTGTATTTATCAGCATGATATTTAGAGTGTTACTAACCGAATACAGTCCTTTTATACAGCGTTATGGGTTTGTGATTGCTTTTACGATTGAATCTCTGCTTCTTGCTATTGCAGTTGGTAAGCGAATTCAACGGCTCAGTTATGCTAAAAAACAGGCTGAACAGCACGCTAATTACGATCATCTTTGTCATATTTATAACCGCCGAGGCTGGAGTTTAAAAGCCAATGAGTTATTAAAAAAACACGCTCAACGTGGTGGCGTATTGTGTTTTTTATATATCGATTTAGACCGATTTAAAGCAATAAATGATACCTACGGCCATGATGTTGGCGATAAAGTACTTTGCACGGTGGCAGAGTCAATTAGTCAGCATATGCGCAGTGAAGACGCAGTTGGCCGCTTAGGCGGAGATGAGTTTGTGGCTATGGCATTATTTACCAGCAAAGATAAAATTAACCAGCGAGTTGCGACCCTTGAACAAAAATTAAATGCGCTTAGCTTAGAACACCAAGGCAACACCATCGCTATTTACGCAAGCGTAGGGCAAATAAACTATAGCGAAGCGCCTAAAAATTTAGATGAGGTTTTAAAAGCCGGTGATGAAGCAATGTATCAAAAAAAGTCATTACGAAAAGCGCAGGCTAAGCAAACCTACACTAGAGAAAACGCCTAAAGTAATCGTTTAGGCGCATAATCATTACTCGCCTTTTTTGAATAAGACTTCTGGGTTTACCATGGTTTTCATTTCTAAAACGTTACCATTTGGATCTTCAATAAAAAACGTTTCTTGCTCAAATTCATCACCTACAAAACGGCGGTAAGGCTTATCTAAATATTCGAGACCAGCAGCCGCAATCCGAGTTTTTAACGCCTGAAATTCATCTTCAGATAAGTGAATACCAAAATGCGGTACAGCTACTGCGCCCATATCAACATCATGACGCACTGTTGGTAAGCGCTCTGTGCTTTGATGAAGCGTTAACTCGTTACCCCAAAAATCAATGTCTACCCATCGCCCAGCTTCACTATTACCCGTTTTACAACCAAGCACGTCACAATAAAACGCTTTCGCTTTTTCAAGATCACCAGCTGGAATAGCCAAATGCAAACAGTTAGACATAAATTACCTTAGGTTATAACTTTTAATATATGAAATATGCTGCATTATACATAATTTGTAATTTATAGAACATTAACGGCATTATTTTTAGTCATTCATTGCGTACATTTAATTTAAAGCCACGGTTATTTGCTCTTTTGGAAGCCATATATCGCTTTTAGTCTTAAATCGTCGATTTTAACTATTAAAGCTAAAACTGAACCTTTATGATGTGCGCCTTATGACTAAATTCATACTTTTAAAATTCATCACCTTTTTTATCGGCTGCTTGTCGTGCTTTATAATGCATACCACATTGGCATTACCTATTGTTGTGTCTGCTGCTTTAACAGGCCTTATCGGCTCATTTATTCCGTTTCCTGCACGTTATCAAAACCACCCTTATGCCTCCATTTATGCAGGTAGTTTTGCCGGTATGTGTTCCACCAGCTTAATTAGCAACTATTGGGAAATCGCTATTATTTCTGCCATTGGCGCTGTTTTATATACACTAACACTTAATGTATTTGCAGGATTTGGCGGACGATTAGGCAGTATTGCATTTGCCAGTGTAGCCCTGTTTGTTTTAGCTAAAGGATTGCTGATATGACTATTACATACCCAGTATTAGCCTTGGCTGGTGCTTTTTTTACCTTTTATTTAGCAAAGCATAACCGCTTTGATGCCATAAGAGCCTCCGCTGCACTCTCAATTATTGCCTATTTGATTTTTGCACAGCTGAGCCTCAACGCAGAACTCTATAGTATCGTTTTTTTTGGCGGCACCTTTATTGGCATGAGCGCCCCTCACCGCTTTGGTGTTTATACGCTTGCCAGTTCAGCAATTATATTTTCATTGTTTTTTGCCTATTTGGTTCCCATTCTTGATGGCTTTGGTGGCGCTTTGGGAATTAGTGCATTTTTATCAGTGTGTATTTGCCACCTTTTTATTTTACTGGGTGCGCCTCGCAGTAAAAAAACTAAAATTTAAGACTTACTTGAATAAAAGTTCAATTAAATCTTACACCTATTAAATCGTACAAAAATAATGCTCCTTTTTTTGATCAATACAGAGTTTGGCTACGTAGAGTTCACAAAGCTGTAACACTGTAACATTCAATTAAAGGAAAAATTATGAATAAAGTATTTAAGCTCGGTGCTATCATACTTCCCTTGTTACTCATTCAAGGTTGTAGTAGCGACGACGATAACAACGCCCCTGTCACTGTAGATCCACAACCAGCAGTTTCTGTTTTTGATGCCGCACAGGACTCTGGAGAATTCACTACCCTTGTTGCAGCTTTAGAAGCAACAGGTCTAGATGAAACACTAGACGACTTAACTAACAGCTATACCGTTTTTGCTCCTACTGATGATGCATTTGCGTTATTAGGTGAAGAAACTATCAATAATTTATTAGCTGATCCTGATACTTTAAGCTCAATTTTAACTTACCATGTGATCTCTGGCAGAGTAGATGCGCAAGCAGCAATTGGTTTAGCTGGGTCAACCGTTGAAACGGTAAACGGACAAAGTATTGCACTGTCTTTAAATGGTGAAAGCTTATTAGTTAATACCAGCACGGTAACAATGACCGACATTAAAACCGACAACGGTATTATTCATGTTATTGACGCAGTACTTACACCAAAAACGGTTTCAGAAACACCACCAACCAACAATATTGTTGAAACAGCTCAACAAGCAGGCAACTTTAGTACTTTGCTTGCCGCACTTGACGCTGCAGGCTTAACATCGGCACTGGCGGATACGTCGAAAGAGTTCACCGTTTTTGCGCCTACCGACGCTGCATTTGAAGCAATTGGTAGTGGTTTTTTAAATACACTGCTGGCAAACCCTACCGTTTTAGCGGATGTTTTAAAGCAGCATGTACTTGTTGGGTCAGTTGATTCAGTCACTGCAATGTCTTTAAACGGCCAGTCAGCTGAAACGCTATTAGGCAATACACTTCCAATTGCGATAAACGCAGATACAAATATGTTGTCGTTTGGCGGTGCAAACATCATTGTTAAAGATATTATGACTTCTAACGGTGTTATCCATGTAATCGATTCGGTTATTATTTCTGATGTAACCTTACCGCAAAGCGCAGGAACAATTGCTGATATAGCCAGTGCAAATGGTAACTTTACCACACTTCTTGCTGCGCTAACGGCAACAGGCTTAGATACGTTAGTTGCTGATCCAGATAACACTTTTAGTGTATTTGCTCCTACGGATGATGCATTTGCAGCGCTCGGTCAGGATACAATTAATGCGCTGTTAGCTGATACAGATACACTTCGTGATATCTTGCTTTACCATGTATTCCCTGACGCCACTGTTTTATCTGATGACGCTGTAGCCATTGCTAATAGCAATAGTAACAAAGTAGAAATGGCCAATGGCGACATGGCTGCTATTTCTTATGTAAATAGCTCGCTATTTATCAATGATTCGGCAATCACAGAGGCAAATGTAACCGCTAGCAACGGCGTTATTCATGTATTAAATAAAGTGATTATGCCACCGGCTGAAGTCGGCACACCAACTAAAACTATTGCAACAGTTGCCACAGAAACGCCTGCATTATCTACATTAGTAACAGCACTGCAAGCAGCAGGGTTAGTTGATACGTTTAACGATACCACTCAATCATTTACTGTATTTGCACCAACAAATGCGGCATTTAGTAAAATCCCTTCCGCTGATTTAGATGCCTTATTGGCTGACACCGCTGCACTAACAGATGTTTTGACTCAACATGTATTAGGCGCTCAAGTTGGAAGTACCGATGCATTTGCAGCCAATGGTAAAATGGTCACTACACTTGCTGATAATATGCTAAGCGTAAACGTGGTAGATTTTACCAGTACTGAAAATACAGCAACAGACAGCGTAGCTTATGATGCAACAAATAATCGTTTAGTAACGGGTATGGCCGATGCAATGCCTGGTAAAACCGTGTATGTATTTGATAACGACTTAGGTGAGGCAATGAGCGTATGTGAAGCAGCTTGTGCAACAACGTGGCCACCCGTGTTAGGCACTGCGGCATCGATTGAAAATATTCCGGGTTTATCATTGATTGCTCGCTCAGATGACAGCATGCAAGTAGCTTACCTTGGCCGCCCTTTATATACCTTCTCAGGTGATACGGCAGTTGGTCAGAATAATGGTCAAGCTGTGAACGATATTTGGTGGCAAGTAAGCTTACCGGCTACATCACTACAAGTAGCTGGCAGCAATGTAACAACCACTGATATTTACACTAGTAATGGCGTTGTACACTTAATTGATACAGTGATCACAACGGCCAAATAACTAAATTTTACTGTGAGATAAGCCAGGAGTGATGCTATTTGCTCCTGGCTTTTTTTATATAAAAATGGGCTTACTTATTACTACTTTGAGAGCTTGTTGGGTAGCCAAACAACACGTTTAACTTGGCTTTTAACCCTTTAGCTTGGTAAGTACTTTTAAATAAATACTGCCACTGATGAAAGGTGATTTTGATTGGGTTATTACTGTTTAATTGACCAATAATGCCGTATTTACAGGGCTTGTTTTCATCCTCTTCTACATAAGTGCCAAATAATTTATCCCAAATAATTAAAACGCCAGCGAAGTTTTTATCTAAGTAGCCATTATTTATAGCGTGGTGCACCCGATGATGCGATGGGGTATTAAATAATGCTTCAAACCAACCGAGCTTTTTTACCACTTGCGTGTGTACAAAAAATTGATAAGCCAAATTAAGTGCCACCACCGCAAACACAATCACAGGCTCAAAGCCTATTAATATCATCGGCAACCAAAATAGCCACATTCCCGCCAGCGGATACATTAAACTTTGCCTAAATGCCGTGGTAAAGTTCATTTTAGTAGAACTATGATGCACTACATGAGCGGCCCATAACCAATGAATATGATGTGATGCACGATGAAACCAATAGTATAAAAAGTCTTGCAGTAAAAAAGCGCCTAATACAGTAAATAGCGTCAATTCAATATCAAATAGCCGAAACTGATACAACCAATAAAAAAACGGCATTAATAATAATAACGCAATGGCATCAGCGCCTTGATGTAATAAAGCAAGTAACGCGTTGGCTAAGCTGTCTTTTATATCGTAGTAACGTCTAAATTTTATAAACTCAACCCCTACAAACAGCAAAAAAATAGGGCTCAGTGCCAATAAAATAATTTCAATGCTCATGACGTTTCTCCTGAAAATAGCTGGCTATTTTTTTAAGTGCTTGGCTAACATCTTTTTTTATAAAAAAAGCCAGTATAAAGTCGGGTAACCACAAAGGCGCAATACAACGAATATGGTAGCTGATCTCGGTGAGTGATGGCTGAGTATTATTAGCTTTTAAGTAAATATCACCACGGTGCTGTGCAACGGGTTTATCCCCTAAAATGCGGTAACAAATGTGGCTATTATCGGCCGTTATTATTTGCTCCTTAAATGTTGTACCTTGCATTTTTATTTGTCTAATGGTGCCTTTTCCACCACTTATTTCACCAAAGTCTTGCGGTGTTAACACTTCAAACTGCGCATTAAAAAAGCGCCCCAAATCAGCATGCGCTAATAATAAGGTGCGTAATTGTTCAGGCGTTGCTGCCACACTATGTTTAACGTTTATCTCAATCATTGTGTGCCCCATATTATTTTTATAGATCTCTAGCATATAAAAATATTGCATGGCAAACTTGCGATTAGATGACTGTTTTTTAGCTTTAGGCGACAAATGAAAACCTTAGCCGATCATTACTTTTCTAGCTGTTTGGATTATCTTCAAAGCAAAGGATTAGATAGCAAAGAGATACTAACGGCCATTGAATTTGATGAATATACAAATAAGCAAACACAACAATTAGCACCACGTATTAGCTTAAAAAGCTATAATGCGCTGCTTAGTTATGCACAGCAAACGCTAGATGACTCCTTATTCGGGTTTGAATTAGGAAAACAAATACGTACCGCTGATTTTGGTGTACTTGGGTATTTAATTGAATCGAGTACTAATCTAGCCAGTGCCATTACTGCACTACTGAGTTACGACAGCCTAGTGGCTAACATAGGGCGTGCTGAGTTTGAACAGCAACAAACACTTTGCAAGGTAACTTGGTTAGCAGACCCACAGTGCAGCCCACAGGCCGTATTACGAAATATGACCGCGTGGGTAAGTGTTATACGCCAACTGCTTAATCCTCAGCTTTCGCCTAGTTGCGTTTATTTTACAGCACATTTTTCAGACAGTGAGTTACAACAATTAGCGCAATGGTTTAATTGCCCAGTAAAAGCTGGCGCTAACTTTAATCAAGTAGAGTTTCCAAGTAGTTACTTAACCCTTCCTTTTAAAACCGATAACTCCCAGATTAACGCTGTGCTAAAGCAAATGTCAGAGCAACAGCTATCCCAGTTTAAAAGTCAGCAATTATTAACAGAAAAAATTAATCATATTTTAATGGCTAAATATGATTTGCAGGACTGTTCACTGATCAGAACGGCTAGTGCTTTAAATATGACCCCGCGCACAGTGCAACGTCATCTAAAGCAAGAAAACACCAATTTTGCCGCTCTTCTTGAGCGAGAGCAAAAACGCCGTTTGTTAACATATATTCCTCATTATTCGCTAAGCAGTATTGCAACTATGTTGGGGTTTAATGATCAAAGCTCTTTTAATCGCGCCTTTAAGCGCTGGTATCAATGCTCACCTCGTCAATTTATAAAAAACAATAATTAAACAATTTGATTACCTAAAACACACATTTAACGTGTACCTTTTTATTGATTTTATTTACACTAGCCTCATGTATTGCTTTAAAGACAATTATTTATGCGTTTGCGTATGATGTTAACTGTTTTTGTATTGGTTTTTTATAGTGCGGTCTGTCACGCAAACCCGGTTACCTTCATCGCTGAAGATTTGCCCCCTTATCATTTTAAAAACCCTCAAGGTGAAGCGCAGGGTGCCTTAGTAGATATCGCTAAAGCAGTATTAAAAGGCACGGCTTTAACAGCAACGTTTGAAATAATGCCGATGGCGCGTATGTTTCAACAACAACAAGCCAATCCTAATGCCATCATGCTGTCACTGTTAAAAACGCCAAACAGAAACAGCCAGTTTAAGTGGCTGGGAAAAGTGTATTTTGCAGATGCATACCTAGTAAGTTTACGCAGTCATAACGATGAAGTGATTCACTTAAACTTTGCCAAAGAATACAAAGTAGCCACTATTCGCGGTTATTCTGCGCAGGCTTATTTAGAAGCTCAAGGCTTTACTGAAAGTGAGAATTTAGTCTTAGTCAGTTACTACCAGCAGCTATGGAGAATGCTGTATAAAAATCGTATCGATTTTGTGGTGACTAACACCCTCACTCTTGAAAACGAGTTAAAGCGAGCAGGGCTCGACCCAAGCTTAATTACTAAGCGTATACATTTAGATGAGCTACCTTCTTCTCTTCACTTTGCAGCAAGTAAGCAGCTTAACCCGCAAACAGCGAAAATCATTACTGATAGATTAAACGCGATAAAAGAAAGCGGTGAATACCAACAAATTTTAAATAAATGGCAGCTCCCTATTCCAAAGCGCCTTTAGTCTTGAGTAGGTAAAACGCCTTGCGTTAAGTAATTTTTCAATGAAGTAAATAAAGGTGAAGGTAAGTTATTAATATCGCACCAACGCCACTGTAAACATTTGTTAGGCTCTTTATTCACAGGCTCGCCACCTTGATACTTTGCCTGCATATATAAGGTAATATAGTGCTTGTTCTCAGCGCTAAAAATATCGTTGGTAAAATCGAGTTTACGAATATTAGTAACAGTAAGCCCTGTCTCTTCTGCGACTTCGCGCACTGCACATTGCTCAACCGTTTCACCAAATTCTAAATGCCCCCCAGGGGTTGCCCAGGTATTTGCACCATGTGCGCCTATTCGCTCACCGAGTAAAATTTTATTATCATGCATTACTATCACTGCAACGCCTACTCTGACAACTTGACTCATTATTACCACATTAAATAGTTCATCATTTTTATATGTTACCTCATTTAAATCATCAAACTAGTCGTTAGTTCGTTATAAACCATAGCGTTAGCTAAAAACCACACAATCCGTTCATTATTTAACCGACCATAGTCGAATATCACTCCTGATAAAAAGCGCTTAGTTTTAAATAAAGTTATATTAAATTTTGCTCAGGAGCCTTTATGTCAGGTGAATACAAACAACACTACAACGAGTTTAAACAAAACCCGGCAGCGTTTTGGTTATCGCAAAGTAAACGCCTCCCTTGGTACCAGGCTCCCGAAACAGCTTACACACAAGATGAAAACGGTTTATATCACTGGTTTGCCGACGGCCAACTTAATAGCTGCTTTTTAGCGGTAGATCAGCATGTTATTGCAGGCCATGGTGATGAAACAGCGTTAATTTATGACTCACCCGTAACCAATACCGCGCGCAGCTACAGCTACTTTGAACTGCAACAAGAAGTCGCTAAATTCGCAGGAGTAATGCAGTCTTTAGGCGTAACAAAAGGCGACCGCGTGGTTATTTATATGCCCATGATCCCCGAGGCCGTAATTGGTATGTTAGCCTGCGCCCGCATCGGCGCTATTCATTCGGTCGTATTTGGCGGGTTTGCAGCGCATGAGCTTGCCGTAAGAATTGATGACGCCAAGCCTAAGTTAGTACTCAGTGCTTCTTGCGGTGTGGAAGTGAATACCGTAATTGAATACAAAGAGTTACTTGATAACGCGCTCGAATCAGCCTCGTATAAAGTAGAAAATTGTATAATTTATCAGCGTGAGCAAGTAACTGCACCACTTATGCCTGAGCGTGATATTGACTGGGCTGTTGCAATGCAAACAGCTACTGGCGTTGATCCCGTTCCGGTAAGTGGCGATCACCCGCTTTATATTTTATACACGTCAGGCACAACGGGTACTCCCAAGGGGGTTGTTCGTGAAAATGGCGGCCATGCCGTGGCCATGCATTACAGCATGGAAACCGTATACGGTATGAAACCTGGTGACGTGTTTTGGGCCGCTTCGGATATTGGTTGGGTTGTAGGCCATTCGTACATTGTGTATGCCCCGCTTATGTACCGCTGCGCCACTATTTTATTTGAAGGTAAACCAGTTAGAACCCCAGATGCCAGTGCATTTTGGCGAGTGGTTGAACAGTATAAAGTAACGGCTTTATTTAGCGCACCGACAGCCTTTAGAGCGATAAAAAAAGAAGACCCTAATGCCGATGGGTTTAAACAATACGATACTTCAAGTCTGAAACGCTTGTTTTTAGCTGGCGAGCGCTTAGATCCTCCCACCTACGATTGGCTCAAAGAAAAAACAGGCCTACCTGTGCTTGATCATTGGTGGCAAACAGAAACTGGTTGGGCGATAGCCTGTAATCCTGTCGGCATTGAGCACCTACCTACAAAAGCAGGCAGTTCAACGGTTGCGACTCCTGGGTTTGACGTACGTATTTTAGATATGAATGGTGACGAATGCGCCCCCAATGAACAAGGTGCAGTCGTTATTAAACTGCCCTTACCGCCAGGATGTTTACCCACTATTTGGCAAAATACCGAGCGCTTTAAAGCCGGTTATTTAAGTGAATATGAAGGCTATTATCTTTCTGGCGACGGCGGTTATATTGATGATGATGGCTACCTATTTATTATGGGCCGCACCGATGATGTGATTAATGTCGCGGGGCATCGTTTATCAACCGGTGAAATGGAAGAAATTGTAGCCGCTCATCCCGCGGTTGCTGAATGTGCCGTATTTGGTGTTAATGATGCGCTCAAGGGTCAAAACCCCATGGCCATGGTAGTGTTAAAAAATGATTTTCATGGATCGCATAAAGAAGTAGAGCAGCAATTGGTGCGAACCGTGCGTAATCAAATCGGCGCTATTGCGTGTCTTAAAAATATTATGTGTGTAGAGCGCTTACCAAAAACACGCTCAGGTAAAATTTTACGCAAAAACTTACGTCAACTTATTGATGGTGAAGAACTACAAATTCCATCAACCATTGACGATCCGAGTATTTTTGAGGAGTTAACTCTGCAACTTGCTGAAAATAAAATATAAATATTATTTTTAAAACGTCTATTTAAGCGCGGCTTAAATAGACTTTTCTCGCCCCATCTGCTTAACTAGATTTCATTAAATAGATGAAACTCACGCAAATAAATCTCTTGGGAATATAAATGACTGAAATACGATCGCAGCTGCGAGAATTTTTACTGCAATGGTTTAGTCTTTATTTTCCTGGGAGTGCGCATTTATGGTACAACATATTAGTACTGTGCTGGGTTGGCTTATTTGCGCTCATATTGCACCTCATCTTAAGGTCAGTTTCAAAACGACTACTTAAAGGCCGCTTTAGTGATAAAGTTGTTCAAACCGATACCCACACGCCTGCCGACTTAGCGCTTAAATTAACACGTAATATTTCCTTTGTTTTACAAGGTGCTGTGGTTGTTATACAAGCTAGGCTCTGGGTTCCAGAAGGAACGGCTTTTTTACATATCATTGAGATGTTTACTGATCAGTGGATCATTTTATTTGCACTGCTCTCGCTGTTTTCTATGCTCAATATTTTTCAAGCAATATCTGACAGGCAACCCATTGCAGCTCACTTTCCATTACGTGGTTTTTTACAAACAATTAAACTGATCGCCAGCGTATTAACCGGTATTTTAGCGATTTCATTATTAATGAATAAATCCCCGTTAATATTACTCAGTGGTTTAGGTGCGCTATCGGCTGTACTGCTACTGGTGTTTAAAGACGCTATTTTAGGGCTGGTGGCCGGTATTCAGCTTTCAGCAAACAATATGCTTGCGGTTGGTGATTGGTTAGAAATGCCCAAATACGGCGCAGATGGCGATGTGATTGATATAGCCTTGACCACAGTTAAAGTAAGAAATTGGGACAAAACCATTACCACTATTCCAACCTATGCGCTAATTTCTGACTCATTTAAAAACTGGCGCGGTATGTCAGAATCCGGTGGGCGGCGCATAAAACGGAGTATCCATATAGAAATGAGCAGTGTGCGCTTTTTAGATGAGCAAGAAATCACCGCGCTGAAAAAAGCAGATTTATTAAGTCACTACCTCGAAATTACCCTACCGGTTATCAACGAGCAAAATACCACGAAAAAAATAGATATGAGCTGTACGTTAAATGGTCGTCGGCTCACTAATGTTGGCACATTTCGTCATTATTTAGTCGCGCTATTAAAACAGCATCCACATATTCATCAGGGAATGACACTGATGGTAAGGCAGCTAGAGCCAACTAAAAATGGCTTACCCATTGAGATTTATGCATTTACCAATACAACTAATTGGGGTGAGTATGAAAATATTCAGTCAGATATATTTGACCATATATTAGCGATATTACCCGCCTTTTCGTTACGTGCCCATGAGGCACCAACAGGGAACGATATTCGTCAACTAATTAAATAGTACTAAATCCGTTTTAATTGCGCTATTAACCACTGGTGAATATCGCTGTTATTTGAACGTGGATGCCACGCTGCAATCACCTTAAATGGCGGTGGTAATAATTCAACTTCAAGCTGTTTCACTTTGGCGTTTGGCAGTAAACGCGATGGGTAAAAAGCAATTAAGTCAGTACTGCAAAGCAAATCGGGGACAAATGAAAAGCCAGGCACTGACATAACAATATTGCGCGCATAACCCTTATCAGCAAACCATTGGTCGTGAGAGCCTCGTAAGTTAGCACGTGACGCTGAAACCACTAATTGAGGGTGTGCGGCCACTTCAGCAAGGCTCAACGTCGATGAAGAAAACACCGTGTTTTTCCCCGCAATACAAATATGTTGTTCTTCAAATAATGTGTCATAGATTAAGTTTGCAGGGATAAATTCAGGAAAACTAATTAATAAATCCAGCTCTCCTGCACTTATTAATTGATTAACATTATCAGAGGCAAAGTCACGAATAATCAGCTTTAATCCTGGCGCTTCGCGTCTTGTTATTTCTAATAATTGTGGCAAAAGAGCTGCTATAGCGTAATCAGTCGCACTTATTGTAAATACGCCCTTGTAGCTACTTGGGATAAATTGTTTAGGTATTAATAACGCTTCTACCTGAGTTAATATTTGATTAATGGGCTTCTCTAGTGCAATTGCTTTAGGTGTTGCAACCATTGTATTGCCTTGGCGAATAAAAAGCCGATCGTCAAATAAGTCACGCAATTTTCGCAGCTGCTCACTAATAGCCTGCTGGGTTAAGCCCATTTTGCGGGCCACATCCGACACATTTTTTAGTTTAAGTAATGCACTCAATATTCGTAATTGTTTTATATCAAGCCGAGATATACCATTCATAATTGTATCTTAAACAAAAAAGCATTGTTTCAAATTGTACCTTTTAATCCCTATGCTCACCAGCATTGTAATTGGCGCTAAACAGCATTATTAATTTAAAAGGTATTAAAATGAGTCAACCAAGTAAAAATATCGACAGTCTATTTTCATCAATCAATTTAGGCCCATACACACTTAAAAACCGTATTGTAATGCCGCCACTTACACGCTCACGCAGCACAGTTCCTGGCAATATCCCCAACGATGTGATGGCCACATATTATGCACAGCGTGCTAGTGCTGGTTTTATGGTTACCGAAGGCACTCAAATTGAACCAAGAGGACAAGGGTATGCCTGGACACCGGGCATTCATTCTAATCAACAAATAGCTGGTTGGAAAAAAGTAACTGATGCAGTACATGCAGAAGGTGGAATTATTTTTGCTCAACTTTGGCATGTTGGCCGCGTTTCACACACCAGCTTACAGCCTAATGAAGCCAAACCTATTGCCCCCTCAGCTCTAATAGCTGATAGCGTTAAAGTCTTTATTGAAACAGGACCGGCTCAAGGCGCTTTAGCCAACCCAAGTGAACCACAAGCTTTGACAACCGATGAAGTAAAAGAGCTTGTTGGCATGTATGCACAAGCTGCCCGTAATGCGCTAGAAGCGGGGTTTGATGGCGTAGAACTGCATTGTGCTAATGGGTATTTAGTAAATCAGTTTATTTCTGAGCACACCAATAAACGAGATGATGAATACGGCGGCTCTCTTACTAATCGCCTGCGCTTTTTAAAAGAAATTGTCGCGGCAGTAAGTGACGTAGTAGGCCCTGAGCGCTTAGGGGTTAGATTTGCGCCCTTATTTAGCAGTACTGATGAAACCCGTGTTTATTTAGGGTTAGTAGAATCAAACCCGCATCATACCTACATTGAAGCGATTAAAGTACTTGAACAAGCCGGTATTGCTTACCTTTCAATTGCAGAAGCTGATTGGGACAATGCTCCTGATTTACCAGAGCAATTTTATCAAGCAGCTAGAGCTGAATTTTCTGGGCGTATTATTTACGCTGGTAAGTACACTGTTGAAAAAGCGGTGGCGATGTTAGCTAAAGGCTACGGTGATTTATTTGCTTTTGGTCGCCCTTTTATTGCAAACCCTGATTTACCAGCGCGCATAAAAAATCAATGGCCATTAAATGAAGCCGATGCATCCACTATGTATGGCGGGACTGAGCAAGGTTACAGTGACTACCCTTACTACAAAAACGATTAATTAATAGGCCATGGATGGCCTTATTCAATGTTTAAACGCTTTTTACATCGTCTCCCACCTTGTTGAATTTAATCTGCTCACTATTTTTACATTTACTAAAATGTCATACATTTGGTTAAAAAATGTCGATAAAAAACATTAAAATTAGTTTTAAAGTATTGTGTTTAAATAATTAACAAGCATTAAAGTAGTAATATTTTTTATATATCAATACAATAAGCTTTTATTTTTTTAGGCATCGGTCTTTGGAGCATGGGTTGTTAAAATTAGCAGGAGTTAAATCAACTTCTTTGAGTCTTTTAGCCGTGTGTGGATTATTTTTGTTATTAACTCAATTTCAAACCCAATGGCAAAGTAAGCTCTCTCTTATTAATAATCTTGTTTATCCATTACTGATTATTACCGCTATATTTGCCACTCAGTTTAATCGAAGTCGAGTTGCTATTTTGTGCGCGTTTTGGTTACTTTATTTATGTTCACTTGAGTATGCTTTGCCCTGGTCAAGTTGGCTTAAAGCGCAATCTGATTGGGTTTTACTATGCGCTGCAAGTTTATTAATGTTGTTAGCCGTGATAAAAGATCGCGCACTTTTATCAATACACACTGCGACCCGAACCTTATTAATTATTCTATGTGGCGGCGCAGCATTTGCGTGGCTGGCACTGAGTCTGCATTTACAAGGGCTATCATTACAACCTTCTGTTTATACTCAACTGCTTCCTTATTTACCCATAGCTTTACCACTGTCGCTCATTGGCAGCTTACTCATTTGGCAAAGCGTAAGAACACATAACCTGACGCAAACGGCGTTACTCATCACTTTTATTGTGTGGTGCCTTAACCAACAACATGTTATTGATTTTCCTTGGTCTGTCATTGCTGTATTTATGGCTTCTCTGTATTTATTAGCGGTGAGTACCGACTCTTATTATTTAGCTTACAGAGACGATTTAACGAGCTTACCAACGCGCCGCGCACTTAATCAGCTTGCTCTATCATTAGGGCGAAAATACACTGTTGCTATGCTCGATATTGACCACTTTAAAAAATTCAACGACACCTATGGCCATGATATTGGCGACCAAGTACTTAAGCTAGTGGCAGCAAAAATGAGTGGCGTTAAAGGGGGTGGCAAGATTTACCGCTATGGCGGAGAGGAATTTACCGTTGTATTTCCAAGAAAAACAGCTGAGCAGTCAATTCCTGAACTAGAAACACTGCGTCAAAATATTGCAACTTACGACATGGTGATCAGAAACCCAAAACGCACCGATAAAAAATCTCGCAAAGGTAAACAGCCAAGCGACAATAAAACGGTGAACGTGACTGTTTCTATTGGCGTAGCACAAAGAACAGCAAAACAAACCTTTGACGAGGCTCTAAAAAATGCTGATTTAGCGCTTTATAGAGCTAAAAAGAAAGGCAGAAACAACGTAAGCGAATAATGCTTTTATAACGTGGCACGCTAACGTTTAGTCATAGCGTGCCCAAAGGCAACTAATTTTATCTGCAAACTATTGCTTTTCAATCACTGCTTTTAAATTATTTAACGCGGAGACCGAAAAGCCACGGTCGTAAAAGTAAATAATTTTGCCACTCTCATCAAGCAGTATTACGCGGCTGTTATTCGGGTTTTCGTTACCAGTAAATGCCTGAACCTTATCGCCATCTTTGTAAATTGTGATCACCCCACCCCACAACTCTTTTGGGATCCCTTTGCGCATACCGCTATCGATTAAGGTACTAAACATGCGAGGAACCATACCCTGAATAGTGGGCAACTCATAAGCGGTCACATTCACTGCGCTCATATCTAAACCAATAAGCCAACGATCAATATCAAACTGGCTATCTTGTTTATAACCAATTAACAGCAACGTATTGGGGTTGTTAAAGTCCTCAGGAATGGTGAATGACTTTTGCTCTAAGCTTTCTCCCGTCACAGTAGGAAATTGCTTACCAAGTAGTGCTTGGTTTGGGTATTGGGTTGAACACCCACTAACCACTAAAACCATCACCAGTGCCATTATTGCCTTTAACATACCTCTACTCCCTCTTTTAAATAAAAACTAAAGTGAACAAATTAACTTATTACCGCGTACTAAGGTTACGATTTTAACTGTAGTTAAGATCTTACTTTCATCTAGTAAACGCCATAAATTAAAGAAAATACAATCATATGGGTTAATTTTTTCAACAATGTGCTCATTCGTTATACTTTAATATTATTACTATATTCATTTTAATTCTATACCATAGCGAAAGCGTATTTTGTTAACGTCTTACAAAGCGTTAAAGTGCCGCGCTAATTCACAGCTATAAAAGAGGGTACTATGTCGCTTGCTGTATTATTAATGTTGGCATTATTTGTCGGTTTGCTGTTCGCGATTTATCTTTTTTCGCAAAAAAGCAGCTCTTTATCTCGTACCGTTTTATTTGGCTTAGTGCTTGGTAGCACCTTTGGCTTAGCCCTACAGTTTTTATTTGCCCACTCTCCAGAGACGATTAAAGAAATACTCAGCTGGGTAAGCGTGGTGGGTAAAGGCTATGTCGGTTTATTAAAAATGATCATCATGCCATTGGTATTAATTTTTATGATTGCCGCAGTGGTAAAGCTCGAAAACCAAGGCTCTTTAGGTAAAATATCATTTATTAGTATTTCTGTTTTACTCTTTACCACAGCAATTGCCGCTTTGGTGGGTATTGCTGTCACCTATGGATTTGACCTCAGTATTGAAGGGCTTGTTTCGGGTACTCGAGAAGCCGCTAGAATGGACACCCTACAAAGCAAAGCTGCGAATGTAGCCGACTTAAGCGTGCCGCAAATGCTACTGAGCTTTATTCCTGAAAACCCCTTTGCTGATTTAAGTAATCAACGTTCAACCTCTATTATTGCCACGGTTATATTTGGTGTCCTTGTTGGTATAGCTGCACGTAAAGTAATGCTGGAAAAAACAGAACTTGCCAGCCCAATTCGTAACGGTGTAAACGCCCTACAAGCTACGGTAATGAGCTTAGTTCGCATGGTGATTGCACTAACGCCTTATGGTGTTGCGGGCCTAATGGCAAGCGTCGTGGCAAACTCTAGCAGTAACGATATTTTAAATTTACTTGCCTTTATTCTTGCCTCGTATGTAGCTATTTTATTGATGTTTGTTGTGCATGGCTTATTGCTTAGCTTTGTGGGTGTAAATCCAAAGCATTATTTTGAAAAAATCTGGCCAGTACTGACCTTTGCATTTAGCTCACGTAGCTCAGCGGCCTCCATTCCTATGAATGTCGATGTGCAAATTAACCAGTTAAAAGTACCTCCGGCAATTGCAAACTTATCGGCTTCTTTTGGTGCCACTATTGGTCAAAACGGCTGTGCTGGTATTTATCCTGCGATGCTCGCAATGATGGTTGCGCCAAGTGTGGGGATAGACCCACTTACATTTGAGTTTATTTTACCGCTAATTGGTATTGTGGTTATTAGCTCGTTTGGTATTGCAGGTGTTGGTGGTGGTGCTACCTTCGCAGCGTTGGTTGTATTGCCTACCATGGGATTACCTATAGAGGTTGTGGCTTTACTTATTTCTATTGAACCCTTAATAGATATGGCACGCACAGCACTCAACGTATCGGGCTCTATGACCTCAGGTGTGATCACCAGTAAATTAATGAAAAATCAATAACACAGATTTTAATCTAATAGCCCAGCCTACGCTGGGCTTTTTTATGTCTGCCACTTTCAAAGCTCTTTAGTGATTTGTTTATTTAATCATTTAACTTTAATAAATCATTTTTATAGATTGTATCAATCGGTTTATTTCGCACACGGTTTTTAGCCCCTCTACTATACTATTCGCACTGCTTAGTCATTCAAGCTTTGTAAACAACAACTTGAATGGAGTAAAAGCTCACTAATTTTTAAATTATTAGATTCTATTTTTAATAATAGTAATACGCTTTGTATATAACGAAATTCGTTAACTTTAAGGAAGCTGACAATGAAAAACCGATCATTTACTAAAAAAGCACTTGTTGGATTTATAAGTATGGCACTTATGTCTGGCTCTGCTTTTAGCCAAGAAAAACCACAAATGTCTAAGCCACAAGGTGCTGTTGGCATGGGTGAGGCTAAAATGGGCGCAACCAGAACAAACCAATTTTGGTGGCCAGATCAACTAAACCTATCTCCTCTTCGTGATCATGATCTACGTTCTAACCCTTATGGTGCAGACTTTAATTATGCAGAGGCATTTAACAGCCTAGATTTAGACACAGTAAAAAGTGATATTGACGCCCTACTTACGCAATCTCAAGACTGGTGGCCAGCGGATTTTGGTAACTATGGCCCATTTTTTATTCGTATGACATGGCACAGCGCAGGCACCTACCGTACGCTTGATGGCCGTGGTGGCGCAGGCGGTGGTCAACAACGTTTTGAACCGCTTAACAGCTGGCCAGACAACGTAAGCCTAGATAAAGCACGCCGTTTACTTTGGCCAATTAAACAAAAATACGGAGAAGCACTTTCATGGTCAGACTTAATCGTATTAGCAGGTAACGTTGCTCTAGAAAACATGGGATTTGAAACCTATGGTTTTGCCGGCGGGCGAACTGACGACTGGGAACCAGACATGGTTTACTGGGGTCCAGAAGTAGAAATGCTTGCCAGCGACCGTGAAGATGCCAGCGGCAAATTAGAACGCCCATTAGGTGCAACGCACATGGGTTTAATTTACGTAAATCCTGAAGGCCCTAAAGGGGTTCCTGATCCAATTGGGTCAGCTAAGAACATTCGAGTTGCGTTTTCTCGCATGGCGATGAACGATGAAGAAACACTGGCACTTATCGCCGGTGGTCACACCTTTGGTAAAATGCATGGTGCGCACAAACCTAAAGACTGTGTAGGTGCAGAGCCTGCTGCAGCCGGTATTGAAGAGCAAGGGTTAGGCTGGAAAAACAAATGTGGTAAAGGCCACTCTGAAGATACCGTATCTAGTGGTTTAGAAGGCGCATGGACACAAGCACCTACCCGCTGGTCATCACTGTACTTAAGCAACCTACTTAACTTTGAGTGGAAACAAACTCGCAGCCCTACAGGTGCCATTCAGTGGATCCCAACGGATGAATCGTTACACAACGCTGTACCTGACGCTCATATTAAAGGTAAGTTTAACGCACCGGTAATGACTACGGCCGACTTAGCATTAAAATTTGACCCAGAGTATCGCAAAATTGCTGAGCGCTTTTTAAATGACCCTAAAGAGTATCAACTGGCCTTTGCTAAAGCATGGTACAAATTAACTCACAGAGATATGGGACCACCACGTAACTTTTTAGGGAAAGAAGTTCCTAAAGAAGACTTAATTTGGCAAGACCCAATTTCAGCAGAGACTAAATCAAACATTGATGCTGGTGCTGTGAAAAAGCTTAAAGCCGCTATTTTAGACTCAAACTTAAGTGTACCTGAGTTAGTACGTGTAGCCTGGGCTTCTGCTGCCAGTTACCGTGACTCTGATATGCGAGGCGGTGCCAACGGTGCACGCATTGCGCTTGCTCCACAAAAGGATTGGGCGGTAAATAATCCGGCCGAAACCGCAAAAGTACTTAACGTATTAAAAGCGATTCAAGCCGACTTTAATGATAGTTTCTTTAGCAAAAGCCAAGTGTCACTAGCCGACCTGATTGTGTTAGGTGGTAATGCAGCGATTGAAAAAGCAGCGAAAGATGCAGGTTACACAGTAGATGTACCGTTTAATGCTGGCCGTGGCGATGCTACGCAAGCGCAAACTGACGTTAATGCATTTAGTTTATTAGAGCTGCCAGCCGATGGCTTTAGAAACTACTTTGATGCAGAAAAAAGCTATAAATCGCCAACTGAAATGCTAATAGATAAAGCGGATCAGCTTGACCTAACCGTGCCAGAAATGACCGTGTTAGTAGGCGGCTTACGTTCGCTTGATGCAAACTACAAAGGCACTGACTACGGCGTATTTACTGACAAGCCAGGCACTCTAAATAACGACTTCTTTGTTAATTTATTAGATATGTCGACGGTTTGGAAAAAGTCATCAGATGCGGGGATTTATCAAGGCTTTGATCGTCAATCAGGCGAGCAAAAGTACACTGCTACTTCGGTTGATCTGATTTTTGGTTCAAATTCAGAACTACGTGCAGTTGCTGAGGTGTATGCCTTTGATACATCAAAGCAAAAGTTTGTAGAAGACTTTGTTGCGGCATGGACTAAAGTAATGAACTTAGACCGTTAATTACCATTAAGTAATACAACCATAGCGCTGCAATTAATTGCAGCGCTTTTTTATTATTAAGCTATTTTAAAGCAACCACTCGCTCGCGCAAATCATCGGCATTAACCTTCTGTGCAGCCACCATTTCACCAATGGTGACAGTGACCAACGACCACTTTGGTCTAGGCAATCGCCACTTTGTTTTTCGACTAAACATACTGCCCCATAGTCCATCTAAATGGACAGGAATAACAGGCACCGGTGTGCGCTGAATTATTTTTTCAATGCCACGGCGAAATACATCAACCTCGCCATCTCCACTGAGCTTGCCTTCAGGAAAAATTCCCACCAGCTCTCCACGCTCTAGTGCCTGAGCGATATCGTCAAAGGCTTTATTAAACGCCTTAGGATTTGCTTTTTCACTATCAATTGGAATGGCTTTGGCCATTTTAAACAACCAATTAAGTGCTGGTGAATAATAAATAGGGGCAAACACGACAAACCGAATTGGCCTAGGTGACGCGGCTAAAATAAACATCCAATCAACAAAGCTAACATGGTTACTCACCACCACGGCAGCCCCATCATCGGGCATATTAAGCGTTCCCTTAGTGCGTACTCGATACATGCAAATCGCTAAAATATAAATAATAAAACGTAAGAAAAACTCAGGCACTTTGCTATATATGTACAGCGATATCAGTAAATTAAGCCCTGCTAATAACAACAGTAATTGTGAAATCTCCCAGTGTAAAAGCGTTAGGGTAACAATACTTAAAACAGCGCTGCCCACCATAAATAAGGCGTTTAGTACATTATTGGCAGCAATCACTCGTGAACGGCTATCTGGGTGAGTACGCTGCTGAATAAGTGCATACAGTGGCACCGTATAAAAACCCGCAGCTATACCAATACCAGCCATCCAAATAAAGTGCCAGAGCATATCGCCGGTATTAATCACTTGTTCAAGCGTAAGCAGCGATTCATTAGTTTGGCGATAAAACTCAATGCTTGGCTCTTGGCTTAATAAATATAAAAACAAGCTAATTAAAAGCGCCCCAAAAGGCACAATGCCTAACTCAATACGTGAGCGCGATAGCTTCTCACAAAGTAAAGACCCCAATGCAATACTCAACGAAAACACCACTAAAGCTGAGGTAACCACCAGCTCATCGCCTCCCATTACATGTTTTACATAGTTAGGGAGCGCGGTTAATATCACTGCACCAATAAGCCAAAACCAACTGATCCCCAATACTGATTTACCCACCGACTCGGTTTGTGCGTTAAGCGCATTAAATACACTTTTGGTCGAGGAAATAGGGTTAAGCGATACCTTTAAATTAGCATCATTCGCAGCACTTTTTGGTATAAAACGACTACTCAAATAACCAATAACCGCCAAGCTCACTATCGCGATACTGATATAAACAGGGCCTGCAGCTTGAGTTATATAATAAGTGCCAAATACGGTGCCCAATAAAATAGCCACAAAAGTGCCAGATTCAACTAACCCATTAGCTTTGGTTAATTCATGAGGAGCCACATGCTGCGGTAAAATTGAGTATTTTAATGGCCCAAAAAAAGTGCTTTGTAAACCCATTAAAAACACAGTACCTAACATTAACCAAACCTGCTCGGTTAAAATAGATACCACGCCCACCAGCATTATTGGAATTTCGCAAAACTTTACGATGCTGATCAACTTTGATTTTTCCAACTTTTCTGCAATTTGACCAGCCATGCCCGAAAATAAAAAGAATGGCAAAATAAATAATCCCGCAGCCACGTTAGAATAAAAAGCACCATCGGCCACCGTAGCAGCCTGAAAAATTAAAATAAGGAGGATTGATTGCTTGTAAACATTGTCATTTAAAGCGGAGAAAAACTGTGTCACAAACAGAGGTAAAAACCGTTTACTGCTCAGTAAAGCTCCTTGATATTGTTGTTTATTTTCCTTCATTACGGTCTCTTAAAATTAGCTACAGCGTTTAGATTACCACTGTGTAAAAGAAATACGAACCCACTTTTTTAAGTACGTGCTCAAAAATATACCTAATCGCTAACACGCAATAAAAATGATTAACAAATGAACAATGCAACTAAATCTTGCGTATAAGTTGTTTATGAGTTGTAAATAAAACATCTATGTTCTAAAACTAAAAGGTGACTAAAAAAGGAGCATCTTTATGCCAACTACAAACACAATAGAAAAAGACACCAAATTCGCACGTTGTTTAGAGTGCAACAAAGTAAATACATTTGCCGCTTTTCATTGGCTTTCGTTAGCGTTTAAGGATATGGCGCGCGCGCCCATGCTGAGCTTAATTTACGGTTTAATCTTCACACTTATTCCCGTAGCGATTGTTTACTCTGTTGTACTTACCGACAGCCACCTTGCCATACTGCCAGCCACGGTTGCATTTGCCTTAATAGGTCCTGTGTTTGCGGTTGGTTTGTACGATGTGGCTTGGGAGCTTGAAAAAGGCCATAAACCTACTTTAAGCCATTCATTAAAATCGATGTTTCGTAACCCTGTAGGTGAGTGGGGTTTTGCCGTGTTACTTATGGTAATTATGGTTATTTGGATGCGCTTAGCTGCAATTGTTCATGCATTGTACCCAAGCCATGCAAACCCAACATTTGAAGAGCTTTCGGCGTTTTTAACCATAGGCAGTATTATTGGCGGTATTTTACTGGTTAGTGTGTTTTCAATTTCGGCATTTACCCCGCAAATTATGATGGAAAGACGCGTTGATATAATGACTGCCGTGGTTTCTTCAATACATGCAGTTAAAGAAAACTTTGCAGCCATGCTGGTGTGGTCTATTTGTATATTTGTACTTGTGGCACTGGGCTTTGCTGCGGGTGCCGCTGGATTCATTATTATTATGCCACTACTTAGTTACGCTAGTTGGCACGGTTACATTGCGGTTATTAAAACTAAAAAAGAACGTGGTTACGAATAACATTCACCCATAGTCATTTTTTATCACTTAATAAAACGCTTTAGGGTGTTTTATTAAGTGATGCCTGTTTCCCTCCTGTGAATTAAATCTGCAAAAACCTTGATCTCAATAAGGTGCAAAGCTTAAAAAGCGCGCTAATATAATGTGTTATACCACACGCTTTATAAAGGAATAAACATGAGTCAAAACGTTGCAGACTTAATGACACCTAACCCATTCTCAGTGAATATAAAAAGTACTTTGCACGACGCACATAATTTAATGAAAGAAAAAAATGTTCGTCACATTCCCGTTATCGACGAAGATGGCGCATTTGTTGGCATGCTTACGCAAAAAATTATGGTTGCCAAAGTAATGGGGATCATGGCTACTTTTGGCGCAAATGCATTACAACGCAAAGAAAAACTCACAAAAGTAGAAGATATTATGGTGAGTGACTTTATTAGTGTTACTCCAGCCCAGCCATTATCAGATGTGGTTAAGTTTTTTGTAGAGAATCGCCATGGCTGTATGCCTGTGGTTAGTGAGCAAGGTCAGCTGGTAGGTATTTTAACCTCTTCTGATTTTGTGCGCTTAGCTGCGGCGCTATTATCTTAACTTAATAGCACAATAAAAAACCTGCGTTTTGAATTTACTCAAAGCGCAGCTATTTTATAAACAAATACCTACCCAGAAGCCTCTTCGCATATAGCTAAGTCACTAACAGCCTGTTATGGTAAGCAGCTCTTTTCAGCAGTTATCACTAAAAGGTAATTTGTTATATGGCTAATCAATTAAATGTACTGGGAACTCGCCTACAACTATGTTGTGGCAATGGCGGCTATACTCGCGAAGGGTTTTGCTATGTGCCAGATTCAGACTTTGGTAATCACAGTGTGTGCGCCATTATGACCGACGAATTTTTGCAATTTTCTAAGGCGCAAGGTAACGATTTAATTAGCCCTAATCCTTTATATGATTTTGCAGGCTTAAAAGCTGGCGATAAATGGTGCTTATGTGCGATTCGTTGGTATCATGCCATTGCTGCAAATGTTGCTCCTCCTGTTGTACTTGAAGCAACAAACCAAAAAGCGCTAGATATTATTCCCCTTGAAGTATTAAAAGCACATCAATATACCGGGTAATGATTTGAGCGCTCAGCTTGCAATATTAAAGTATTATAACCACCCTTTATGTTTAAAAAATAAATAAGGGGCAAAGCCCGACAGCAACATAATGCCAATTGCAAATGGATAACCCCATTCCCATTGTAGCTCAGGCATTATATTAAAATTCATACCATAAACACTAGCCACTACTGTAGGCGGTAAGAAAACCACTGAGGCAATAGAAAAGGTTTTAATAATTTGATTTTGTTCAATATTAATAAAGCCTTGTGTTGAATCCATCAAAAAGTTCACCTTGTCGAACAAAAAGGTACAGTGCGACATTAAAGTTTCTATGTCGAGTACAATTTCTCTAAGAGATTCGCGCTCGTCATTTTGCGCGCCTATACGGCGTATTAAAAACGAAATATTGCGTCGCGTATCCATTAAACATAAACGCACCTTACCATTAGCATCTTCTAAGCGAGCTATGCGACCAACCGCCTCTTCTAAGTCTGAGTTATCTTCTTCAAGTACATAAGCACTGAGCTTCTCTAATTGATGATGCATGTCTTCGAGCATATCCGCGTGGTTTTCAACTTTTTGATCAAATAAAGTGATTAATAATTGTTTTGCTGTATCGCATGCCACCTGACCTTTGCGCGCTCTTAAGCGCAGTAGTCTAAAATCAGCCAATTCCTCATCACGAATAGTAAGTAAGCAATTGTTTTGCAACAAACAAGCTACCGTTACAGTATTAAATCGCCCTTCATTAGGTGACATAAACAATGCATGCACATGTAAACCTTCATTATCGATAAAGCACCTAGACGACGTTTCAATCTCTTCTACATCTACCGAATCTGGAAAAGTTATATTGAGCGTTTTTGCAAGCGCATTTTGCTCCTGCGGTGTTGGATTAATAGTATCAATCCAATGTGCATTCTTTATGGATACTTCAACAGGGGTATCAGGTAAAGGCGCTAACTCTTTGATCACTCCTTGCTCGATGGAAAAAAATCTCAACATACACTTCTCCTTTAATGAATCTTTAAGTTGAGTATATGTAACAGGACATTAATCAACAATGATAATACCTTCATTATAACCACTATAAAGGGCACGCTATTCGCTAACACTTTAAAGTACTGCTGTTTTGCAGAATTTACAAAAAAGTGCATATTTTTCATATGCACTTAATCTTACTGCTTTATCAAGTACTATAAATAAAAATTAAACTGCTATTTTTCAGTTAGTTAAAACTATGTCACTATCGGCATGACGATTGCTTCTATAAATACAAGAGGTGTTCGTTATCGCAATTTAAATACTCACTAGAGTAAAGCGAGCACTATTTTTGAAATAGTAGGAGGAATCATGAGTAACAGTAATAATGCAAATAAAGTCGCTGAATTTACCGCTCCCGGTGTAGAAAACGAATCAGCAAATAAAGCAATATCTGTACTAGAAAATCGCATGGTAGCGCTAATTGATTTACAGCTAACTTTAAAACATATTCATTGGAATGTAGTAGGTCCAAACTTTATTGGCGTACATGAAATGCTAGACCCACAAGTAGAAACCGTCCGTGAAATGACCGACACCATAGCAGAACGTATAGCCACTTTAGGCGGCGTCCCAGTTGGCACACCAAAATCGATTGTTGAGCGTCGTACATGGGAAGATTATGCCATAGGTAAAGGCTTAGTAACTGAACACTTAGCCGCATTAGACAAAGTATATAACGGCGTTAACGGTGATCACCGTAAAGCCATAGAATCACTTGCTGAGCTTGATCCGGTATCTGAAGATATGATCATTGCGCAACTTGCAGAGCTTGAGCAATATCAGTGGTTTGTTCGCGCCCACATAGAATCATCTACTGGTCAATTGAATAGCTAATTTTTAAAGCTGTCATTTGACTTACAAAGCCCAGTAACTTGCTGGGCTTTTTTATTTTTAAACTATATTCCTCTTATTAATACACTAGAAATCCCCCTATTTAGCGCATCTAACACGTTTAGTTACTATACTTATTATTAAAGAGAACTTACTATCGACTCCTAATTATTAGCAGGGAATTTGAAGTGTTGTCGCGTCTATATAGCTTTATGCCAGGTTTACACACCTTATTTAATTATCAACGCCAATGGTTTGCAGATGATGTTAGAGCGGCATTATCAGTTGCAGCCGTTGCTTTACCTGTTGCTATAGCTTATGCGCAACTTACAGGCGTTAATGCTGCAGTTGGCCTGTATTCTTGCGTATTACCTATGATGCTTTATGCACTTTTTGGTACCTCTAAACAGCTTATTATTGGTCCTGATGCCGCAACATGTGCGGTTATTGCAGCCGTTGTTACTCCACTTGCTGCAGGCGATAGCTTTAAACATTGGCAATTAGTGATCACCATGACCGCAATGACCGGTTTTTGGTGCTTTATTGCCAGCCGCTTTAAGCTAGGTGTATTAGCCGACTTTTTATCTAAACCAATTTTAATGGGGTTACTAAACGGTGTTGCTATTACCATTATTGTTGGTCAGTTTTCTAAAGTATTTGGCTTTACCTTTGATGAGCGCTACTTGCTTGAGCGTTTAGGTGGCGTTCCTACGTATTTATCGCAAACTCATATTCCCACCTTATTAATGGCTTTATTTACCCTCGGCGTTTACTTTGTGTTAAAGCGCTTAAAACCTACATGGCCAGCCTCTATGTTTGCCATTGCACTAGGTGCGGTATTCGTTTGGTTGTTTAATTTAGAGCAGTTTGAAATAAAAACCATAGGCACAGTAACCGGTGGTTTGCCTGTGTTTAACACTCCAGTATTTGACGTGGGTATTATTCGAGAACTTGTTGTACCAGCACTCAACTTAGCCATAGTTAGCTTTGTCAGCATGATGCTAACGGCGCGAAGCTTTGCAGCGAAGAATGGCTACGACATCGATGCCGATAAAGAATTTAGAGCCTTGGGCATCGCTAATTTAGCGTCAGCATTATCACAAGGCTTTGCCGTTAGTGGTGCCGACTCACGCACAGCCGTAAACGACGACTCTGGCGGAAAAACCCAATTAGTTTCGATTATAGCTGCCGCTATTATTGGCGTTATCGCTCTTTTTCTAACGGCGCCGCTTGAGTTTATTCCCAGTGCTGCACTCGGGATTGTATTAATAATTGCCTCTGTTCACCTGCTTGATTTAAAGGCAGTCTGGCAATTAAAATTTAAAGATAAGCAGGCATTTTACTTAGCCTCAGCCACACTTTTTGCTGTGCTGTTTATTGGTGTTATACCAGGAATTACCCTTGCTGTATTACTAGGGTTATTTCAATTTATTCGAACTGTTATGCGCCCATCAGACACCATTTTAGGTGTGGATATAAAAGGCGTAGTAAGAAGCTTAGACGAAACAGATAAAGCCAAAGCAGTACAAGGGGTTTTTATATATCGTTTTAATTCTCCTTTAACCTATTTTAATGCCAGTTATTTTAAACGCCGCTTGTTAGAGCAATATGCAAGACAAAAAGACGACACGCAATGTGTCATTATTGATGCTGTGCCCTGCTTCACTCATCTTGATTTAAGCGTTATGGCCATGCTCGCAGACCTAGATGTGATATTTAAAAAACGAGGTATTCGATTAGAACTAGCGGGAAGAAAACGCCAGTTACTTTCTTGGTTTAAAACCGCTGGTATCGCCTCAGGTAAAGACGGTATTTATATTCATTCAGACTTATACATTGCCTTACAAAAAAACAGCGTCAGTCAGCATGTCGACGAGGTTACGATGTTTCAATCGCAAAACTCCGAAGAGATAAATGCAGGTAATAATTAGGGTTATTATTTTTCCTCAACTACACTAGGGTCTGTTGACCTTTGTGGATTAAAATTTGTTCAAACTAGGGGCGGTTTAATCGCGGCGCGAGGTTTGTAACCTAGTGGGCTAAGTAAAAACCGAGTAACAAAGAGTAAATCGTCCCTAGGCAGAACCCTTCGGGCAGCGCCTGTTTGGCATTGATGCTACGTTATCGCCTATTTATGGGGAATAACCACACCACATAGGCTCTGTCTTGCCTAAATACCAAACAGACTGCTGCAAATTTAACCTTGAAAGGTCAACAGACCCTAGATGAGTCATTTATTGTGAATGACTCTTTATAAAAACAATAGAGTGTTCAAGCATTTTAATAAATCAACACTTGATAATAAGCGTAGCCTTATTACCTTTTCTTGCTACTTACTAAGCCTTAAAAATACAAACAATAGCCAGATGCAAATATCATACAGCGCAGTAAATACATAGTTTAGTCGCTAATGCGGTCGCTTTTAGTTTTAGCTAATTAGCCATAAGTTGTTTATGGCTATGGTTTATCAATTGCCGCTCACTAAACCCAATGAAAGACAAAGGAGCTACCATGAAATATACATTAATAATTTTATGCTTAATTGCACTTGCAGGTTGCGATAAAGGCGTTGATTCTCCAAGGGGGTTTAGCTTACCAGAGGGAAATGCTGAAAAAGGTAAAGCCGTTTTTATTAAGTATGAGTGTTTGGCATGCCATACGCTTGCAGGTGTAGAAGATGACAGTATAAAAAAACATGACGATATTTCTATCAGACTAGGCGGAAATAAAACCAAAATAGTCACTTATGCTGAGTTAGTTACATCGGTTATTAACCCTTCGCACCGCTTTTCGAGGCCTTACAGAGCTGATGCTAGAACCCCCGATGGAGCATCTAAAATGACGGTATTTAACGACACCATGACCGTTTCTGAACTCACTGATTTAGTGACCTTTTTACAACCAAATTATAAACTTATTCCTTATCACAGAACGAAGTACTCAGATTACAAATAAATACTTATAAGTAAACATCAACAAAAAAGCCGTTATTAAACAACGGCTTTTTATTATAGATTATGGATAACCCTATTCAGCATTAACCATGTCTTCAAACTTCATACCGGTTAATTTAGTTAGTACTTTAATTACATAAACAAAAATACCAATGAGCATGAGCATAGACGGAATAGCAATTACCGGATAACTCAATAGCGTCATTTCACCAAGCTGTTCGTTAAATTCAACGGAGCCTGCAGGGCTGGTAACAATCCATTTAGCAAGGATGTAATTCATCGTAGATGAAAACACAAAGGTCAGCGCTAAGAGGTAATTAGCATTGGTGATTTTTTGTTTAAAGCTTTGTGTATTGCCTCGTGCATCTAAGGCATCGTAAATAGTATCTAGCTTAAATAAAAGTGAGTTTAATAAAAGTTTGGCTAGTAACGGTTTGCCAAAAAAGCCCGACATCAGCACGGTAAAACCAATGATTGCCGGAATAGCTGCTTCTTTAATAGCTAACCACTCAACGTTTAGCTCAAACAAGGCAATACCACCGGTAAGCAAAGTACTTAAAAAGCCTAAAAGCGAGATGAAGTTTAATGAGCCCGCTTTTATAAAATCATAAATACCGTAACTAATAGGGAATATAAGCGCGACAATTAAACCAGTCACACTGCCTAAATATTCAGGGCCAGAAAACTTCATTAAAATGACTGAAGGGATGATGATATTAAAGACTATTTCGATAAGCGGATTATTTTTTTTACGCTTATTTGTAGCTTGATTATTACTGGTCATTTTTAGTTCCAAAAAATATTACTGCTGCCATTAATTTCCCCTAATGTGGAATAAATAATGCTAAATATTGCTTCTTTGCATAATACCCGCAATAAGCCCGCTATTCTAGCATGGCACTTAGTCATATTATTTTATTATGTAGCGCTTACTCTGCAGTAATATAGGTATAAATTGAGGCGTTAATTAAATCACCAGTCGTATTTTCAGCCCTCAAAGACTATATTAAAGCTACAAAAAATAAATTAGTTTAAAGTCATGCTCAGTAGTAAGTATTTATCTACATCGTACTTTTGGTTATTTTTATTGATGGTTTGTGTGCATCAAAAGGTCGCTGCCAAACAAATTATTGCTGTTGCCGAATTAAGTGGACTGTTTCAACACGCTGCTAATAATCAACACCAAGGGGTTTATCATGCGTTATTAACCAAAGCAATCGCAGATACAAAACTGAGTGATCAATACATAATTGAAGTCATGCCAATGAAACGCGCTAAGCTTGAGTTTTTAAAACAAACTGTTGCTTGCTATGCACCAGGTGAGGACACCTTTGATGGCTCAGAAGGGATTACATTACCTAAAAACATTTTACACAGCACACCTTTTAACAAAGCACTGATCAAAGTGGTTTCTAATAACCCAAAGCGAGTTATTTCAAACGTAGGCCAAATTAATAACAGCGATATTATTAGCATTGTTCGAGGGGTGCCCAGTAGTCGTGAGCTAGATAGAATAAAAGAAAAAGCCAAAATAGTAATTGAAGTAAATAGCGAAATGGAAAGCTTACAACTTTTATTACTCGGGCGAGTAGACTTAATATTAGCGTTTTACCCCGATATTAACTTTGCCTATAAAGCGTTAAATATACACCCCCATCTACCCTATAGTAATAACTACTCACCGGTGAGCATTAACGATAATATTATTTGCCACCCAAGCTATAAAAAAGACTTTGAAAAAATAAACAAAAAAATTACCGAATATCTGCAAAACGGTGAAATGAAAATATTATTAAATGATTATTTTATTCATTAACCTCTATTTAAAGCCTGCATAGGGTTGCGCCATATAAAACTCCCTTTTACAGCTTGGAAAACCTTCTCGCTTGCTCTAGTATCTAGTTGTCTTAGCTCATAATTTGCATTTTAATGAAATCATTTCCGTCACTGTACTTTGCCAATTTATTTTTAATTATTGGTACCGGTTTACTTACTACCTATTTAGCGCTTTATTTAGGTAAACAAGGCACGTCTACGTTTTGGATAGGCTTAATGACCTCGTGTTATTACCTTGGCTTATTACTGGGTTCAAAACTTGGCTATCATCTTATTAAATCGGTAGGTCACATCAGAACCTTTGCCGCCAGTACTGCTGCAGTGACAGCCTGTGTGGCTGCTCACGGCGTGAGTGATAATCTTTATATATGGTTAGGCCTTAGGCTTTTTGTTGGCTTAGGTATGATGTGTAATTACATGGTGCTAGAAAGCTGGCTGAATGAACAGTCAGCCCCCGAATCACGCGGCCGCGTATTCTCGTTTTATATGATCACTTCATACTTGGGGATGATTTTAGGGCAATTAGCGCTCGCACAATTTCCTGAGCTAGGTTATGCGCCGCTATTTTTGGTGTGCATGGCGTTAGCAATCGGTATTATTCCTATTTCTATCACCCGTAGAATTCACCCAAAACCCTTAAAACCGATAAAAATGAGCCTATTTGATTACGCTAAAAAAGTGCCACAATCGCTTACCGCGGTCCACTTTGCAGGCATTATCAATGGTAGCTTTTATGGTCTAGCACCTATTTTTGCTAAGCTATCTGGCTTTAACGCCGCTGAAATTGCTATTTTTATGTCGCTAACTATTTTAGCCGGCCTGCTAGCACAGTGGCCAATGGGCATGCTTTCTGACCGTATTCGCCGTAGTTTATTAATTCGTACTAATGCCATAGCCATAGGCATTGTGAGTTTGGCATTGTTTTTATTACCAAGCTCACAGTTAATTGCTTACATACTCACCTTTATATTTGGTTTGTTTGCCTTTACTTTATATCCGCTTTGTTCGGCACTGGCCAATTCGCGAGTTGAAGACGAAGAACGCGTAGGCGTGTCATCAGCGTTATTGGTTGCTTTTGGCGCTGGGGCAGCAATAGGCTCAACAGTTAACGCACAGATCATGAGCTACTTTGGTCACCAAGCATTGTATGCGTCTATTTCGCTATTAACCGTAACCATGTATTTATTACTCACGTTTATTAATTCTAAACAAAAAGTAGAGCAGCCTGAACCCAGTGATTATGTGGTCGGTACGTCCGATGTAACTAACTCGCCACTGGCTGCCACTATGGATCCCCGTATTGAAGAAACTACCGCACAAGATCAAATGTTGGTTGTGGATGACGAAGAAATAGATGATGAGTTTTTTGAACATCCCCAAGGGGAGCTGTTTAAAGATCTTCACGAAGATGACGTGAAAAATTAATTTTTACTGCTTTTAAGTGTTTTAAAAAACACGCTAAGCAAACATCAATTAAGGGAGTCATTATACTCCCTTAATTGTTTTAGATTTTAAGCAAACCCTGTTTCAATATCTCGAAAAGTCCACTTGCCATTTGGATCTGCAATATCAATTAACTCACATGCCTTTTTATTCCATGCAGCCAAGCAAGTAATATAGTTTGTTAGTTGATGATACGCACGATCAGGAGCATCAGGGCGAATTCTCGACATAGTAAACCCTGAATAAGTAGCACCACTACCTACCCAGCTCACAATTGAAGAAGCAACGCTGCCACCAGGAACAGCAAAACCAACTGTTGTGGTAACAAGGCCTAAAATAGTTGCCGCTTTCTCAACACTATTACCTGTTTTCATAATATCTTCGTTTATCACTGGGTGTAATAAAGCTAATAAGTTGATTGCTTGGGGCTGATTTGAAGCAATAGCAACATCGTTAGATGTTTTTGCAACACTACCAGGTGCTGAAGCTCCCCCACGCATAGCTGGAAGTAAGCTATTAAAAGATTTTTGACTATTATTGCTGGTAGAAAAAACAACTGATTGTGTCGTTAAGCCACCGGCTTTAACACGCTTTTGATCCCTAGGAGTTACAGTAGATTTATAGGTGCGTTGTAAGCGGCGATAAACCGCTGCGCTGCACTGCGTCATTTGGATTGCCAAAGCGGCTTGCTCTTTAAAAGCTCGCCCAATAGCGCGCTCGGAAAGTTGAGTTAGCTGCGCTTTTTTCTTCAGCACATTTTGACCAATGATAATATCCACAAAAATATCCTTATTTATTATATGATAAGCCCGATTCTAGCATAATGCTAATCAGAGATAACAGCTCAAAAAGCAAAACTTTATTGGCTTATCTGTGGCTTAATATCGCTTAAATCTAAATGGATAGTCATTTCAAAATTCTCAGGCTGTACAGCAACATCACTTAAACCCGTTCTCGCAAAATAATTTTCAAAGTCTTGCTGATATTTAGCCGAGAACTGCGTATACGCGGTAATAAACAAACTTAGCTTTTTAGCTATTATTGGATAGGTAGCGGCAAGTTCCCGCAATTTTTCAGGTTCTGCAAAGGCAAATTCAGCATAAATATTAAAGTCGTTCTCAATATTAGTTTTACCATATCTAGATAAAAACCCATTTTCATAATCAGGTCCTACATTTCTATCTTGCGTTAAAGCCTCATAGTTCGAGGATACAGGCTTCCACTCTTTTGGCAGCAAAGCTTGCCATGCAAATATAACGAAAGGTGAACGCATATAAACCAACGAGCTAAATTCATGGTGAACTCCTTTCAATGAGTTTTCGAAGTTAAAGTTGGTGCCATTTTGATCTGAAATATTTACTAATATTATGGAGTTGCTTGAGTATGTCCCACCCGCTTCAGCTCCTTCCATAAGCATAGGACCAGAGAGGTAAATAGCGTCAATTACTTCAGTAACAAACCCTTGAGGATAGGTCGTTAATGCGGCCTCAATACCATCAAGTGACTCAGAAGAATCTGCAAGCGTAGTCATTTCCATTTCAAGAATTGGAGGCTCTCCATCACTGACTGCAAATTGTTCAGGAAAAAATAAACGAGGTTCACCAGCTTGAATGTCTACTTGGTATGTTTTGGATAAACGATTAGCTTGCTCTGTTTCACTTTCTAAATATGAACAAGCACTAACTAATAATAAAAAAACAAATATTGCTTTTTTCATTTATAAATCCTTTTTAATGAGCATGCCTGAATAATGCCGCCATTATTGAGAACGAAAGTTTAACAACAGCAGGTAAGCAACTTAAAGCTCTCATTTCATCTACCTAGAGCAAACAAAATAGAAAATAACAGGCAAACCTTAAAATAACTACATTCTTTTAGCCAACCCAAAATAAAAAAATCAAGAGACCTTTTACATAGGTTAAATACTACCCCTGTATTTTTAATTAAATTTTAAAACTATTTAACCCCTTTTCTATTTGCCAGCCGTTATAGCTCTGAAACAACATAATAAGTTAATTTGGAGCGGCTTATGCACACACTTGAATTCCCTAAAAACCCCATGTTCAAAACATCAACAGCTGTTATTGGCGGTGCTGCGATGACCTTTATCGCATTTGCCTTTATGCAATACTTAATTAGTGGCGAGCAAAGAGCGCCTATCAAATTGGGTGATGATATTACTGTTGAGATTTTTCAAGCACCAGAAGATAAACAAACCACGCATATTAAAAGAATACCGCCTCCACCCACACCTAAAATGCCGCCTAAAGCACCACCACGTGTAACACCTAGTAATGAGCCAATAACAGCAATAAGCACAGCACCACCCATAGTAATTGACAGACTTGATGACGATATGAAGCAAACACTGACCCGCCCTACGGGAGATGCTTCACCCATTGTGCGTATAAATCCTAAATACCCAACTAGCGCAGCACGTGATGGTATAGAAGGCTGGGTGCAACTTAGCTTTAATATTTCACCCACAGGTGAAGTGATTGATGCCACAGTAGTAAATGCCGAGCCAAAACGCATATTTGATCGCGAAGCACTTCGCGCTATTAAACGCTGGAAATATCGTCCAAAAATAATTGAAGGTGTGGCACAATTACAAACAGGTCAAACCGTACAGCTTGATTTTAAATTAGACAGTTCGCAGTAAAGGAATAAGCGCCTATGCTATTGAGTATTAAGTCATGGTTATTTGAAGCGCCAAGCAAAGACTGCATGGCGCGGTATGCAAAAAGTGGCGACAACCGCCATTTAGAGCAGCTTATTGCCTTATACAGTAACGATTTATATCACTACCTAGTTACCCAGTCTAATACACATTTAGCATACGACGTAAGCCAACAAACATGGCTAAAGGTTATTGAAAAGCGCCACCTTTACCAAGCACAAACCACGCCCAAAGCCTGGTTATTTAAACTCGCACGCAACACCCTAATAGACGAATACCGCAAACAGCAACACTTTGTCGAGCTTGACGAAAACAGCCAACTACCTGCGCAAAATAACAATCAAAGTGAATTAACAAGTAGTGACTCACACATAGGCGACACACACATAAGTTATGAAGCGTTTAATGCTGCGCTTAAGCAACTTAGTTTTGTGCAGCGCGAAGCCATCACCTTACAACAAGAAGGCTTTAGCCTTGCCGACATAGAGCTTATAACGCAAAGCAACGCCCAAACCATAAAAACAAGGCTACGCTACGCCAAACAAAACCTAAAACAATTATTAGGAGATTATAATGAACAAGCCTGATGAGCAGTTTAATGAAAAGCTCACACAACATTATAACGAACGTAAAGCACGCACCAGACTTTCGCACGCTCAGCAACAGGCGTTAAAACATAGCGTAATCCAAAAACAACCTAAAAAGCTTGGCTTTGCCCTGCAACTCACAAGCCTTACCTGCGCATTGGGCTTACTGGCTTTTATAGTGCTCGACAGTAACAACGTGATAAATACTGCCCCTAAAACCGTATTAAACACCATAGACATACACAACTACTCGTTTATAACAACGCATGAAATAGATCAAACAGGTAGCTACGCAAGCACCATAACGCAACAAAAACGCGCGCTCGACACCCAATTAACAAACGACTTACGCCGCCATCAACAACACCACATAGAATACGGCACGCTCGTAAAGGTCGACAACGACTGGTACATAGCCAGCTGCAATGACGAGGTACTGGTACAGATTAAGCAGTCACTGCTCAGTGATTTAAAAACTAAACACGCGGTTGAAAGTGGCATAAACACCGGTGATATGCTGGCCATGGCACATAACGGCAAAGGGCAGATTGTAGGGCTGAAGCATGCGGGGGTTGGAGTGAGGCAGTGTTAAGAAAACTTGTTAGATAGTACTCAGTTACAAACCTCAATTAAAATTATCTAATATTAACAATAAAACCCGCGTAAGCGGGTTTTTTAGAATTAAGTTAATCCCATATACCTACGGGACTGTCCCAGACACCTACATCTTGTATAATTTTCATAATTTATACTCCATTCCATCTGTTGTGTATAACATCTATAGCAAAGGCTATCTTATAAGACAAGCATAGCAGGGAAAAGTTCAGATTATATACAATAAATCTGCCGGGCAATTTTACTCGCTTATGCTCACATTTACAACATTAAACTATTGATGTTTTTTATGCCACCAAAAAGTTATACCTTGATACGGAAATACACCATGTTTTAGCTCATATTTAACTCTACTTACATACGGGTTCTTAGGGTGATTAATTAAGCTTTTAGGATGATTGGCTTTTGCACCAACTTCTAAGCTAGAAGGAAAGCCAACTTCAAGTTCCATATTTTCTGTTGGCATTAATGTAGTCCATACCTCAGTATCCCCCAATTTTTTAAATGTTCTAGAACAAAATGACACCGTAAACTCTTTAGTGCCAGGTATATTTACACTTTTTTTGAATTCTTTGACTCCTTGGCCCTTACCCTCAGATATATATTTATTGAGTTCTTCATTAATAAGTACTTCATCACCAATTCTGGCCTCATAAATACTAGTATGGTCTCTTAATTTCTCGTTCAAGTCACATGAAACACCACATCTAATTTCATGACTAGTGATTGGAATATCGCTATGAATCGCCCCGAGTTCATCGGAGACCAGTTTGTTTAAGTCAGGCCACTTTACCTGACTCGTTTAAATTATCATAG